>DUCW01000194.1:11165-13331 GCA_012959595.1 Gemmatimonadota bacterium | reverse complement strand
ACTGAGACTGCTCTCCGTCGACGGAAGGTTTCAAACTTCACAAATCCACTTTCTTTCGCGAATAAGGTGTCATCTCCACCTTTCCCGACATTAAATCCAGGATGAAAGTGGGTCCCCCTTTGTCGAAGAATGATTGAGCCGGCATTGACCCATTCCCCCCCAAATCGTTTCACACCCAACCGATTCGGGTTACTATCCCTGCCGTTTCTACTCGAACCAACACCTTTCTTGTGCGCCATTATGCCTCCAGCAACTTCGACTGACTGATTTCTTACTCTAAGCCTACAATATCCGAGATTCTAATCTCGGTAAATTTTTGTCGGTGGCCCTGCTTCTTCCGATAACCCTTCCGACGTTTTCTCTTAAAAACGATTATCTTGTCGTCTTTCCCGTGACGTAACACTTCAGCAGTTACAACCGCACCACTGACCACTGGATCACCGACAGAAATACCATCCCCATCGGATCCAATCAACACCCTGTCGAAGGAAACAGTGTCTCCTTCTGTCACATCCAAAACCGGAATTCGCATTGTACCGCCCAATTCCGCTCGGAACTGTTTGCCACCTGTCTCAAAAACTGCGTACATAGTATGCCTCAATGGCAGTAAATATAATTACAATAAAGTACCGCGAAATTTATGAAAAGTGAAATCCGGGTCAACCCCTCCTCACATAGAGGCATAGCGGGAGGTAACATCTGTCTCAGCGAGTCCAGATAAAATCCTGAACTCATCCTCCCTCAACAACGGATCGTCACGCAGAGCTACACGTAATTTCGTAGATCGACCAACGTTTCGCAAAAAATTGGGTTCCTTTTCGAATATATTCAACGCTATTCCTGGGTGAAGCCGGACCAATACATGTTTTTCTTTTTCATTTTCGGACAATCTGTTCAGAGCTCTTTCGATTTTACGCACTACTGTTTCTGGAGTGTAGACACGACCTCCACCCTCACAGTGGTCGCAATTCAGTGTCAGTGACTGGAAAAGAGATGGACGCACACGATGTCGAGTCATCTCAACCAGTCCTAATCTAGAAAACTCAGAAACTTTGGTGCGAGCCCTGTCCTTAGCCAGGTGGATTTTCATTTCATTAAGGACTTTGTCTCTATTTTTTTGTGATTCCATATCGATAAAGTCACAAACTATTATTCCTCCAATATCTCTTAGGCGTAACTGCCTAGCTATTTCACCTGCAGCATCCAAGTTGGTTCTAAGGATAGTTTTTTCGGGATCTTTTTTCCCAATGTACTTTCCAGTGTTGACATCTACGGAGACCAAAGCCTCAGTCTGTTCACTGATGATGTATCCCCCAGAAAGTAGCATCGCCCGCTTTGTGAATGTTCCTTCCACTTCACTTCCGATTCCATATTTATCAAAAAGAGACTTGGATTCATCGTACAGAATCACTCTATCTTTGAGATCTGGGGCTATGCTTTTGACGTACTGCAGAATCTCTTGATAGATTTTCTTGCTATCTACTTTAATAGATTCAAAGCGACTGCTAAAAAGGTCTCTGATCACACTGCTTATTAAACTCGCCTCACGTTGCAACGGTGCAGGAGCTTCCAGGCTTTCTTTCTTTTTAAGAATTTCTTCCCAAGTAGAACTGAGCCTCTTGAACTCTTTTTCGAAAGTTTCTCTGTTCAGTTCCTCGCTTACCGTGCGAATGATTATACCTCCACCATCTTTGGGCAGGATTTCCTTGGCTAGTTTTCGCAGTCTAGATCTTTCACTACGATCTTCAATTTTCCGGCTTACTCCCACTTGATACGACCCTGGAATATAAACCAAAAACCTCCCGGGTAGTGAGATCTGTGACGTCAGCTTAGGACCCTTAGTTCCTATGGGTTCCTTAGTAACCTGCACAATAATCGATTGGCCTTTTTTGATCTCATCTTGAATTGCCGGGAAACGTCTGTCTCTTCTTCCCTTTCCTGTGTTGGTCCTAGCCCCACTCGACTGATCACGATCCCACTCTAGATCGGACACGTGTAAAAATCCCGCCTTCGCAGATCCGATATCGACGAAGGCAGCTTGAATCCCTGGAATGACAGCCTCAACTTTTCCAAGATAGATGCCACCGACCAATCGATGTTGGTCAGACCGATCGAACATCACTTCCACTAACTTCTCATCTTCCATGAGGGCCACCCAGGACTCAT
>DUCW01000194.1:8446-11122 GCA_012959595.1 Gemmatimonadota bacterium | reverse complement strand
GTCGTGCGCCCAGGCTGTCCCGGAACCAGTCCTTGACCTTTATCTTTCCAAAGAGCGGAGCCGACCACAGTCAGGGCCCGTCTTGACGGACCAAAGACCAAATCAAGCATTCCTGTTGTGCACGAAACAGTGCTTTGTAAATACCGCAAAGTTGGCGATATCAAACACTGAACGTTCAATTTTTATCTACTAATCATCAACTGCAAAACATCTGGATAGATGCATCGTTCCTCACTGGGAACTAGCTTTCAACTACTCCAACAAATCTATTTGAAGGAAATTTTCCACTAAATCCATTCAGTTATTGATAACTCTAATTTCATACTTCATAATCACCCCGAGCCAGTGCCGTTAAAATCCTGATTACTAATCTCTATATAACGGACAGTATAAAACTAACCAAGGTTTAATATTACTGCGATAGGATGCCCATAAATTAACCTTAAGTGCCTTCACGATATGTTCCGACTAATCTTCGCGACGATGTCGATATTCATACGAGTAATATCCTGTAGCATAACCTCCTGCCAGAAACGCGAAAGCGACCAGGACTACCCAGGGCTTATCGAAAAATCCCGCCTAAGGCTAAACAGGAACCTGCCGTAAGAACTCGAATTCTCCACTCCAGAAACCTTCTCATTCAGTCTCATCTCATGCCCCCACAAACAACAAACTGACTTACTGACAAATCATTACACTCATTGCCTGTCACTATTATCCATCTCCCGATTGCCATGCCAATCTCTTACGTACGAAACTATTTCTTCAGTCGAAGTACCCGGACCGAAAAGACGACCAACACCCAATTCCTTCAACGAGATCATATCTTCCTCTGGAATAATCCCCCCTCCAGTAAGCAGCACATGATCCGCTCCTTCTCCTCTCAGTAGTGATAAAACTCTTGGAAGCAGTGTCATGTGAGAACCAGATAATATCGACAGTGCTACAATAGCCACATCCTCTTGAATAGCCGCGTTGACGATCATTTCAGGAGTTTGATGAAGTCCAGTATAGATGACTTCGAAACCAGCATCCCTAAAGGATGTTGCTATCACCTTAGCTCCTCTATCATGTCCGTCTAATCCTGGCTTTGCCACCAAAACCCGGATTTTACTTTGACTTAAGCTCATCCGATTATTCCTTGCGCTCCTTATCTCAGAATGTTTCATTGCACTACAATTAGAGATAAACTGGTAATATCAGCGTACCAATGTGTGTGAGCTATCATAAAACTAGGGGAGTTCTAGGCATTAGCAAAACTTCTTGATGGCCCAGGCTCAAGACGAGTTTGGGTAATCTCATTGGGGTTCGGCAAATAATCCCACCCTGATAAGTCACTAGGATTTCTGGATTCCAAGGAGAGATATATATGCATAACAGTCTAAAAAGTACCAGTCTTTTTATCAAAATCTGCCTCTTTTCACTCATCTGTATAGAGAATGGTAGTTCCCAAGATTTCCCCAGTAATGATCAAATCATCAAGATGATGTGGGAAGAAGGGATGACGGAAAAATCTCAAGTGGAGGGACTGGCTCAAGTACTGCTTGATTCAATTGGCCCACGTCTCTCTGGTAGTCCGAACCAACTCGCCGCGGTCAATTGGGTTACAAGAATGTACGATAACTGGGGTGTGACTGCTCGAAAGGAACAGTACGGAACTTGGAGAGGATGGGATCGTAGCTACACCCACATTGACTTGATCGAACCCCGAAAAAGAACCCTGAATGGTACTATGCTGGCGTGGAGTCCAGGAACAGATGGACCGACCCAAGGCCCTGTCACAACAATGCCCCATTTTACCTCTTTGACTGATTTCGAAAGATGGTTGCCAGCAGTAAAAGGACAATTCGTAGCCATTTCTTTTCTCGAGCCCACCTGCAGAGCTCCCGAAAGTTGGCTAGAATTAGCTACTCAACAATCATTAGAAGAAATGGCACTCCTACAACAATCTATCAGGGAAGAATGGAGTGAAGGGATGAGAAACATCGGTGGAATCGACCAGGCTTCTGAGGCAATCGAGGAAGCTGGCTCACTCGGAATCATCACAAGCAGATGGTCTAATGGGTGGGGAGCAAATAAGATATTCTCAACATTCACTAATAAAATCCCATCCATCCATTTAAGTTGCGAAGACTACGGACTCATAGCCCGCTTGGCCAAGAACGGACAGGGTCCAATCCTCCGACTAGATGCTCAATCTACCAGTTTGGGTGAAGTGCCAGTCTTTAACGTCATCGGGGAAATAAAGGGACTAGAATTACCAGAAGAATTCGTACTTCTATCTGCTCACCTTGACTCTTGGGATGGAGCTTCTGGAGCAACGGACAACGGGACAGGATCTGTGATGATGATGGAAGCAATGCGAATTTTAAAGGAATCCTATCCTAATCCCCGGCGTACCATCCTTGTAGGTCACTGGGGCGGTGAGGAACAGGGATTGATTGGCTCAGCTGCCTTCGCAGAAGACCACCCAGAAGTTGTGGACGGGCTTCAAGCAGCATTTAATCAAGATAATGGGACCTGGCGAATTGATTATATCCGCATGCAAGGCTTCGGCGAAGCAGGTGAACATTTCGGACGATGGTTCGGTAAAATCCCTTCAGATATTACCAGACACATTGATTTAGATATTCCGGGTGTGCCGGAGAGAGGAGGCAGTGACCACATGTCGTTCAT
>DUCW01000194.1:3391-8432 GCA_012959595.1 Gemmatimonadota bacterium | reverse complement strand
GATTTAGACTACAGTCTCATTACCCAGATTACCGACAATATACTTGGCATACTGACCTAGACACTTTTGACAAAATCGTTTTTGATGACTTGAGAAATAACGCTACGCTAGCTGCAATGCTGGCTTATCTTGCCTCAGAAGACCCAAACAGGGTTCCGTCTACTCAGCGAGTTCTCCCGCAGGGACAACAGTGGCCCGAGTGCCGACCAGCCACTAGAAGTTTTCCAGAATGATCGAGGTTGCAAGGCTTTACACCAGGGATGAAAACCAAAGGACGAGTTCAAGTTGGTGCAGATGCTGACCTTGTTGTCTTCGATCCGAACTTAGTAGGCTCTGGAGCAGCTTACTTAGATGCAAAACAATATTCCAAGGGTTACCACTATGTAATGGTAAATGGTATCTTTGTGGTAAAAGAAGGCTCCTTAGTGGCTGACGTGTATCCAGGAAAACCTGTATACGGATATCTGAAATAGACTCTCTAGTTTCTTTTAAGTGCCCCAACTTCAGTTCGAAGCCCCCTGCACTTACCGAGTGAAAATGAATTTCACAATTAGGCCTGGGGCTCTACTGATCCTCAGTGTCAAATTTACAATTTTGTGCGATCCCCAAAAATTGCAACTATGGCTTTAGACACCGAATGCACCGTCGCTTCTCCAGAGTCAATCCTCGAGAGACCTGACTCGATTAATGATATCACTTCCGGATTTTTCCAAATAGATTTACACGCCTGACTGGCCACCTCTTGGCGGACCCTCCTAGTCATCCTTTCCCTCCGAATTATCTCCAACTGGTTCGACTGTTGCAAGAAATCGTGGTGTTTTTCCAATGATCCAAAAAGCTCTTGGATACCGTCCCCAAAAATTGCAATTGTCTTCACGATTGGCACTTTCCAGACATCTCCATTTACATTTGTTTGGTTGTTTTTAAGGCCAAGGTTCAAAGACATTTCTAGGTCGCCAAGTAAACGATCAGCACCCGGTCGGTCAGCTTTATTGACAGTAAGAATGTCTGCTATCTCCATGAGTCCCGCTTTCATCATCTGAACCCCATCTCCCGATTCTGGAACTAACAGAACGACAACGCTGTCAACCAAGTTACCGACCTCAAGTTCCGTTTGGCCGACTCCGACCGTTTCCACGATTATCTTCGTCAATCCAAAGGCATCCATTAGCTCTATGATGTCCTCAGAATGGCCGGACAATCCCCCCTTGAGATCCACGACTGGCGATCGAGCGTATGAAAACTCCCGGATCCCCTGACAGATCATTCATACGAACCCTGTCACCCAATAACGCTCCTCCAGAAAAAGGAGAAGTGGGATCCACGGAGAGAATCTCTACCTGTTCGTCACTAGCCCGGAACAACTGGGCTAGAGCTGACACCAAAGTAGATTTCCCGGATCCAGGAGGTCCGGTTATCCCAATTCGACCTGCACGGGGTCTCTCTCTAGACACTTCTTTGAGAAATTTACCGATAGCCAATTTTTCATCTTCAACCAGAGATATCGTTCTGGCTAGCGCTAGCCTTTCCCCTGCCTTAAAACTCTCAACTAGATTTTCCAATATACTATCAATAATTCTTTCCAGATAATATTTCGATAATAATTAGCGTCTTTGAACCCAACCCCACTCGTTCTGCCAACAAGACCCTGGTGTCTTGCACACTGTTGAGGCTAGAGCATCAAGGTGGCTATTCCTAACAAAAGCAGGAAACCGGTCAAGTCGGTCAACGCGGTCAGGAAAACAGTGGATGCTACAGCTGGATCATACCCATGTTTCTCTAAGAACGTTGGAATAAAGGAGCCAGCAAAGCCAGCCATGGCTATATTACCCCACATAGCCAACAGGACTACAACTCCCAACCGCACACTAACCCCCATATTGATAGCCAAAACAGTGGCTGCTGTGGACACCACCACGGCGATAGCTGCACCATTCACAAATGCTACCAAAAGTTCCTTGCGAACCCGAGGTTCTGTTGTTTCTAATGGTCCTGATCCAGTTGCTAAGCTCCTAACAGTAACTGCTAGTGCCTGTTGCCCTGCATTTCCTCCTAATCCGGCCACCACCGGCATCACTACAGCCAACAATGTGGCCGATGCAATTTCATCTCTGAACCACCAAACAACAGCTGCTGCTAAGCTAGCTGTCATCGTGTTGAGAAAGAGCCAAGGGAGCCTCGCCTGAACAGCATCCAAAGGACTTCCCTTTATATCTTCATCATCTGACAGCCCTGAGAAAAGGAAGAGGTCTTCAGTCGTTTCAGACTCTATAACATCTATCACATCATCAAAAGTGATTCTCCCTAATAGAACTCCATCACCAGTCACCACTGGTATTGATGCTAGATTGTACCGGGAGATGAGATGGCCAACATCTTCTTGATCGGAGTCTGGCAAGACTGAGGCTACTACGGGTTCTACAATATTTTCAACCGACTCGTCCACATCTGCAACAAGCAAATCATCTAATGGAACAGTTCCCAACAAACAATTCTGGCTGTCGACAACGAAAACAGTATAAAAATCTTCAACTTCTCTTCCTTTATTTCGGATGATTTCAATCGCCTCTCCTGCTGTAACAGCTCCCAATACTGAAACCAAAGAAGTAGTCATGATACCCCCAGCAGTATCTTCTCCATATTTCAACAGGCCCTTAATCTCAATGGCCTTTTGATTGGACATTTCGGCCAGAACTTTGTCTCGGTAATGAGAAGATAATTCTCCAACTAGATCCGCAGCATCATCGTCAGAAATTTTCCTCAACAAGCCAGCAGCTTCTTCAGGGTCCAAAGAAGAAAACAGTTGAGAACGTGCCTCTCCTTCTTCAATTTCCGCCAAAGTTTCGGATGCCAGTCTAGCTGGGAGAGCCCTCAGAAGTTTTACTCCCATTTCGCAATCTAAAGCCTCGATCACGTCGGCTACATCGGATGGATGAAAATCCTCTAGGAGAGACTCCAATGCAACTACATCGCTGGCCTCTACCAAACCAGAAAGACGCTCTCTTACTGAAGTGGAATCTCGCTTTTGCATGGTTTTAATCTTTTCCATGAATCACCATTTCCGTCGAACTAACCAGAATATCTTCTATTAATCAGTTCTTTTACCAGACTTTCTTGAAGCAGAAACATGTCACTTCTATACCGTTCATTTGTGTCTGGGTGATCGTGTCCCAGCACATGAAGAGTACCATGAATCACCAAACGAACAAGTTCCACTTCAATAGGGATTTCTCTTTCCACAGCTTCTATCATAGCTCGTTGATACCCTATATATATGTCGCCCACCACGGCTTCCTCCGGACCATGAAGGGAGAAAGCTATCACATCTGTCGGAGAGTCAACACTCAGGTAAGATAAGTTCAATTCTTGTATTTCGTGATCTCCAAGCAGTGTTACCGAAATTTCTCCATCTCTGACCCCTAATTTGGAACACACCGAGGCGACGGCCTGCTCTAGAAGTTCTTCTACTTCCTTCTCGAATTCTGTCACGGATAACCGAATCTTCAAATTTCTTCAAACTCCTGGTTCATATCTTGTATCTCTATCTGCTCCTCATTCTGGACTTCCGTTGATGCTGATTGTTCCCTTTGTTTCGGTGCCTCGGTAAGATGTTTACTGCTAGGATAGTCTATTCGCTTATGGTGTATGCTGGACAAGGAATTGGCGAAAACTCCTTTCAGAACAGTTATTTCGGATAGGGTCAAGGGGCACTCATCCAACTGTCCAGCTTCCTGTTTTCCTTTGATTAATTCATCCACAAGTTTTCTTAAACGTTCTGGATTCGGTTCCTGTAAAACCCTGGTTGCTGACTCAATGGAATCAGCCATCATCGCAATGGCGGTTTCTTTGGATTCTGGTTTAGGTCCAGGATAACTGAAATCCTCTTTTGTCAATTTTTCTTCACTCATCTGTTCTTTAGCCTGAGCGTAAAAAATAGAAATCAGTTGGGTACCATGATGTTGCGAAATGAAATCCTGAATGACATTCGGCAAATTCGATTCTCTAGCTAAACGAACCCCTTCCGTGACATGTTCTCTGACAATTTCTGCAGACAATTTAGGCTGTAACGAATCGTGAGGGTTCAACCCTTCTGGTTGGTTCTCTATAAAATATTGAGGCTTGATAACCTTACCCACGTCGTGGTAGTACATCCCTATTCGAACCAACAGGCCACGTGCTCCGATAGCGTTTGCAGCCCGCTCCCCAAGATTAGCAGCGTTGACCGAATGTGCATAAGTTCCCGGAGCTTCTAGGGAAAGACGCCTCAGAAGAGGTCTATTCGGATCTGCCCACTCCAGTAACGTTTGATCCGTAGTGATTCCTGTAAACCATTCAAACCAAGGGACACAGCCCATGGCTAGAATTGCACTTAGGAATGCATTGAGCGTAGTCCACATGGTAGCTGTCATAAACTCGCCCAGAGTTTTCTGCTCCAAGAAGGTCAGTGCTAGTAGCACAACAGCATACCCTAAAGAAATTACCGTTGCAAAAACCAAAGTTTGTGCTCTGCGTCGAACCACTCGTACACTCATAGCTGCCGAGCCCGCACCAACCATCGTCAAGAAAAGCACCTGTGAGGAAGCATAGAAAGGAGATTGAGCGACGGTCAGGAAAGTCATAACAAACCCCAAGAGTAACGCAAATCTGGAATCCCAAAGCACTGCGACGGGGAGAATGACAAAAGTTATCGGTAATAATTCAGGCAATCCATAAGTGCCCGCCACTCTAGCAATTAAAAAATAAACGAGAATCAAACTCGCCAACAATAATAGTGAGCGCATTGACGCATAAATAGCTGGACGAATGAAATGAAGTAACGCACTAAAGATCCCAATTATGGTCAAACTCATGAGAAATGCACCTAGAACCAGACGTACTTGCAATCCTGGCTCTTCTAGTATTTCCAGTCGTCTAAGCTCATTTTCATATGCCTCTAACCGCTCCAAACCATCCGAAGTGATAGGTTCATTCGCACGAACAATCGCTTCCTGTTCAACAACGTTATTCTTGATCTGAGGAACAGCTTGGCGAGCCTGTGCTC
>DUCW01000194.1:0-3207 GCA_012959595.1 Gemmatimonadota bacterium | reverse complement strand
GCGATCTTGAATACCAGGGTCCTGCACTAAAATCCTGTCGGCGTTCAACTCTCTCGCCTGACCTGCATCCATGATTCCCTGTGTGGCATACTCCCGAGCACCAAGTACAGCGTTTGTTCGCAATAACTCTCGGATCTTGAAATCCAAAATTAAAGAAGCTTGTTCAATACTGGCATTAAGAGATAATCCTACAAGGAAATCCCTTATGACATCAGCGTCGGCGGTGTAGGCTAAAGAGTCCAACTGATTAAAAAACTGATTCAAGCGAAAAGTCATCGTATCAGCAGCTTGGGGACGATAATTGAACGTCGGAGGAACACCAGATGCTGCATCACTTCGATCTCGCTGAAGTTCTGATGAAGACTTCGGAACAGTGAAAGAAATTTCTGCAATCACTGGATCTGAAAGTACCAATCCCTCAAAGTAGAGCCCAATATTTGGAGGTCCTTTGGGAGGGAAAAGAGCTATTATGAATCCCACTAGCACCAGGAGAACCCTAAGTCCATGAAACGTAATTCCACGTGACAGAATCACACCAGAATCGTCGCTAGACTTCTCGCCAAGATTAATAAAGAATCCACTCATGATTATTCAGTCGATGGTCTTGAGTCATTATTTTCATAAGCACCGATGATATCTTTAACCAACCGATGCCTAATAACATCAGTCTCATCCAGATAAACAAACTCTATTCCTTCAATATCCCGGAGAACACTCTCAATTTCAAGCAATCCAGATTCTTCCTGGTCGGACAAATCGATCTGGGTCTTGTCCCCTGTAATGACTACCTGCGAATTCAAACCTAGTCTGGTCAGAAACATCTTCATTTGTGCTCTTGTAGAATTTTGTGCCTCATCAAGTATTACGAAAGCATCAGACAAAGTTCTTCCACGCATATACGCAAGTGGGGCGATTTCGATCACCCTGTCCTGTAGAGCTCTCCGAACTCTCTCAGGGGGCATCATATCCTCCAAAGCATCATAGAGTGGCCTAAGATAGGGATCCACTTTCTCTTGAAGATCGCCTGGCAGAAACCCAAGGCTTTCTCCTACCTCGACAGCCGGACGAGCCAAGATTATACGACGGACTCGCTTCTTATAGAGACAATCTATCGCCGAAGCTACAGCGAGATAAGTTTTTCCAGTCCCAGCAGGTCCTATCCCTACAACTACATCGGTATCAACCATAGATCTTAAGTACTTTTCCTGCCCTTTAGATTTAGGTCGTATTATTTTTTTGGATCCAGACAGTGTAATCCTTAACTCATTTTCAACCGAAATTCTTGGATCGGTTTCACTTGTAGACAAATCTTGAGCCAACCGCGGAATGTCTTCAGAAGTGAACGTTTCTCTGAGACGAGCCATCTCTATGAGATGTTCTAGAAGTGGAATCGCATCTTCAACTTCACTAAGTTTCCCCGACACAATAACCTGGTCGCCCCTCAAAGTCAGTCTAATTTTGAATAAACTAGATATCCTATGTAAATTCGAATCATTAACACCCGCAAAGAGCAACGAATCTATCCCTTCAGCATCTAATTTGTGCTTCACAGACTCACCAATCACGGATGTCATCACCTAGTCTTACTCCATCTCTCGCGATTCAGAAATCTCACTGGACCGAGTCAGCCCTAACTCTGAAAGATCTTTATCTTGCAAGGATATGGGACATCCCTCTAGTAGTCCTCTAGCCGCTGTAGTTTTAGGAAATGCTATCACATCCCGAAGACTGAGGGCGTTTACAAATTCGGCTACTATGCGGTCAACTCCCAGAGCGATACCTCCATGCGGAGGAGTTCCAGATGAAAGGGTCTTGAGAAGAAAACCGAATTTTGAATCAATTTCTTCATCATTCAAACCAAGGGTTTTGAAAATCATTCTCTGCATACTAGGGTCATGGTTTCGAATACTACCCGATCCGAATTCCACACCGTTATAAACCAAGTCATAGGCCATACCTCTTACCGACTCCGGCTCATCTTCCATCAACGCTGCATCCTGATGGACTGGCATCACAAAAGGGTGATGGTTGGCAACGAAATCTCCGTTCGATTCCACACCGAAAATAGGAAAGTCAATGACCCACAACCAAGCATGAGATTTTTCTTTTCTGATTTTTAACTTGCGGACAACGGATGCACGTGCGATGGAAAGAGTAGTGGAGGTAATGGTATCCGATCCTGCGGATACCAAAGCTAAATCTCCTGGTTCCATTCCCATGGCTGCATATGATTCATCCTCCATGTGACCAGAAAGAGGACCCGATCCTCCTTCAAAAGTTCTTTTGACCCAAAGAAGACCTTTCGATCCTCCTTCCTTTACTTCCTGCTGTAGCTGGTCAAGATATTTCCTGGACAATCGAGATCCATCCTTGATCACTATGCCCCGTACCCTGCCTCCTTCTCCCACAGCGGACATCAAAATATTTGAACCGCAATTCCGAAGTGTGGCAGTCCAGTCCTCGATTTCAAGAGAATACCTTAAATCTGGACGATCGGTTCCAAAACGTTCCATCGCTTCGGCAAACGTAATGACATCAAACGGAGCTTGTATTTCAACATTAGGAAAATGGGAACTTAATACTCCCATGAGTCCTTCTACCCATTTCATTATGTCCGCTGGAGTCACAAAAGAAGCTTCTATGTCGATTTGCGTAAACTCCGGTTGTCGATCGGCTCTCAAATCTTCATCCCTGAAGCACCGAGCTATCTGGAAATACCTATCAAATCCAGCCGCCATACAAAGCTGTTTATAGATCTGAGGGCTTTGAGGAAGTGCATAGAACTCACCGTGGTGAATCCGACTGGGGACCAGATAATCTCGTGCTCCTTCTGGAGTAGGTTTAGTCAAAATCGGAGTCTCAATTTCTAGAAATCCTAAAGCATCCATATGATTTCTGCACTCAAGAGCTAACCTATGACGAAGCTGCAAGTTCCTTTGCAATTCCTCTCGCCTGAGATCTAGCACTCTATGCTGTAGACGAAGCTCTTCAGATGGCAACTCGTCCTGAGAGCTTCGGTACACAGGTATAGCAGGTGTTTCGGCTTTGGCTAACCTCTCCAGCTTTACCGCTTTTATTTCAATTTCCCCAGTGACCATACCTGCATTCTTCATGTCATTAGGACGCAATGATATACAGCCTTCCACCGACACTACATCTTCTGCTCCTAGTTTGTGAGCAAGTTGAACTGATCTCTCCTCTGCCCAC
>DUCW01000193.1 GCA_012959595.1 Gemmatimonadota bacterium | reverse complement strand
TAAGCCGATTTCATTGTTATGGACTGCCTTAAATCCCACAATCTATATCATGAGATCTGGCAGTGCCCAACGGTACTACTACCGATAGAGCTCGACGGACAACCAGGAGAGATGGTCATAATTCGCCCCATAATATCTGAACGTGGAATGACGGCAGCACCAGTAGAGCTTCCTACACATCTACTCTCAGAGCTGACAGGCCGCGTCTTGGATCTCCAAGGTGTTTCAAGCCTGGCTTTAGATATCACATCTAAGCCACCAGCTACCATTGAGTGGGAATAAAAAACGAAATACTATGCCAGTTAAATCGGATTCCGTTACAGGCAAAAAATATCTGGGGTTACTGGCTCTGGCCGCACTTGGAATCGTATTCGGCGACATCGGGACTAGCCCGATTTATGCATTTCGAGAAGCTCTCAACTCTAACGGAGCGTTGGACCCTAATCCAGAGAATATATTAGGCTTGCTTTCTCTGATGCTGTGGTCCTTGATCATTGTCATCTCTATAAAATACTTGACTTTTGTTATGCGAGCTGACAATCAAGGTGAGGGTGGGATTATGGCCCTGACCGCACTTGTTTTACCACCTTCGAAGACTCGAAGTAAAGGTAGGTCAACTTTAGCATTGGCTGGTTTATTCGGGGCCGCCCTTCTCTATGGAGACGGTGTAATCACACCCGCCATTTCAGTACTAAGTGCTGTAGAAGGCCTCGAAATAGCAACCCCATTATTTAGCCCCTATGTCATCCCCTTGACTCTAGCCATCATTGTTTCACTATTTTGCTTGCAGCACAAAGGGACAGCAACAGTAGGGATGTGGTTTGGCCCCTTAACACTATGCTGGTTTGTGACGCTGGCAGTCCTGGGCATCTACGGTATCACCAAGAATCCTGGGGTAATCGCAGCAATTAATCCTATTCACGCAATGAGATTTTTTCAAAATGGTGGGGCGAGCTCTTTCTTGGTAATGGGATCCATAGTCTTGGTAGTCACGGGGGGTGAAGCACTCTATGCCGACATGGGACATTTCGGAATCAAACCAATTCGATTGGCTTGGTTTTTTGTCGTTTTTCCCTCCTTGGTACTCAATTATTTCGGCCAAGGAGCAATGATCCTTCATGACCCAAACACTATTGATCACCCCTTTTTCTTGATGGCCCCTGAGTGGTCACTCTACCCACTTGTAGCCATCGCGACGGTAGCAACCATAATTGCCTCCCAGGCCATCATTTCTGGAACATTTTCTTTGACTAGACAAGCCATACAACTCGGATATTTACCCCGTATGGAAATACAACACACGAGTAATAAAGAAATCGGACAAGTGTATCTTCCAGTAGTCAATTGGACTCTCATGGTGGCCTGTATCGCTCTGGTAGTAGGCTTCCGGTCATCCAGCAATCTTGCTTCTGCCTATGGGGTTGCCGTTACTACTGACATGGTGGTGACTAGTATTCTCTTTACAGCAGTTGCCTGGAAAAACTGGAACTGGAACCCCATAGGAGTTTTTCTTTTAATGGTCTTGATACTCCTAGTCGATATGGCTTTTTGGGGAGCCAATTTACCAAAGATCTCAGATGGCGGTTGGTTCCCCCTAGCAGTAGGTGCAGTCATTTTTTTCCTGATGACCGCCTGGAAAGAAGGGAAACAATCGATCCGTGAATACCTTGAAGAAGATGCTCATCCTGTAGCAAGACTTCTTTTGGACGTCCAGGAAAGCCCGGTTGACAGAGTACCAGGGACAGCAGTTTTCATGCATAAGAATCCCGATCAAACCCCTCCTGCTTTCTTGTACAACCTAAAACACAATAAAGTCCTGCACGAAGCAGTCGCTCTAGTCTGTATAAAAACTGCAACTGTCCCTAAAATTCCTGAGAGAAAGAGAACTACAGTGAAAGCATTAACTGATGATATACATAAAATTGTGATCCATTATGGGTTTGCAGAATCACCCGATGTGCCAAAAGCACTTAAGAACTGTGCGAAAATGGGCCTGACTTTCGACATGCAGGATACCACCTTCTTTCTCTCTCGTGAGACACTTATACTGGAAGATAAAACTTGGTGGACACACCTGAAAGAGAGCCTGTTTGCACAAATGCATAGAAGTGCTGTAAGAGCGACTTACTTTAACATTCCTCCCGAAAGAGTCGTTGAATTGGGAATGCCAGTAAAGCTCTAGAACCTTAGCTTTCTCCTGCTACTATTGAGTGGGACTAAGTCATTAAGAAGTGGTGTGGGTGGGTGTAGTTTCCGGATGTAAGAACTAGGAAAACCCTACTACTACCACACGCTAGAATTTGTTATCTAGGCTTATGCTTTCCATGCACAGGCAACGAAGTTCCCATCGTGAGCCAGAGAAAGATCTATCTCCAACCTCTTACCCCCCCTTGTTACTCTAGGGATCCGATTTTCAGTCACGATCTCCACCTCCGCCCAAGAGATTCCCAGCCAAGAACCGAGTGCTTTCCGCGTAAAGGTTCTCACCTCCATACTCGAATCGAACGGCCCATTTCGTGACTCAAGAGATAACACTCTTGAGTGCAGTCTGCTGCCGCATTTCGCTGACCTCGACTCAAGAGTTGTCACCGCATGTACCCACTTTGGAGAATGGAACAACACAGTTTCAAAATCAGTCTTGCTGTGACGAACATGCACTCCATCAAATGTAGTCAGATCCACCTCGAAAGCCTTAGGATGAAACACAGCTGACGGATCCATTTTCTTGACAACCTTAAAGGCGCTTTCCTTTGCTGCCCACAACATCCACCTTAATCTGTGAGGATCCAATGCGGATAATACCAGACGATTCTCCTCGGTCGTCATAACTCTCGCATCAAAACCCTGGTGTATGGACCTTGGATCAGCTTGAGGGTCAAGCAGGTCCACAAGGTCATTTCCGACTAGCAAAATACCTACCTTCCATGTCAGCTATGTGAGCTACTACCTGCTGTGCAATATCACGTGATCGCCTCATTCCAGAAAACGTTGATTGGGGCTTAAAAACTTCGAAATCCAAATAGATGGAGTCCCCACGCTTCGGTGCAGTGGACCAAGTGTCCTGTTGATCTCCTCTCATATACACACATAGAGCCTGGCACTCCGGAACGGTAGTCAAGATTCTACCCACTGCCTGAGCGTGATTGTGTACCTGAATTTTTCCAGTTCTACTGCGACCTGCTTCGGCAAAAATCAGAGCAGTATCACCTTTCCGTAAAAGGTAATCAATCTTTTTGATGACCCTGGAAACATCTTCCCTGCTACCACCCCGAACCACTGGTATACATTTGGTTATCCAAGCTCCCAGACCGAGAAACCATAGAAAGGAAAAGTTACTATACTCGGGAATGTTCCACGGCATACGCGAATATCTAAACAAGTACCACCAACTGCCACCGAGAGCCCACGCTATGACAGCCGAATCCACCATAGTTAGGTGGTTCGGACAAATTAGTATAGGAGCTTGAGTCTCAGAAATTAGTTTTCTATAACGTCGCCTGAGGTCCTTCACGTCCTTGATTCGATACTTCATGAAAAATCTCATCAACCATGCAATCGGAATTATCCAGATTATCCCTAAGACGCGACCCGCTTCTCTTTGGGCTGCCAAACCACAACGAAACTGGAGGGGAAGCTCTGTCAAACAGACAGCTTCTCCATAATGAGAGAAACCGCATCACCGACAGTATTCACAGAGTCAGCATCCTCGTCTTCAACTTCAACGTCAAATTCATCCTCAAAATTTAGAATGATGTCGACCAAACGTGCCGAATTGACTTTAAGATCCTGAAGGATATTAGTGCTCTCGTCCGCTTGTTGAAAAACCTCTTCATTCTTTACGAATGGCTTGATAATTCCCATGACTTTTTGAAAAACATCCTCTCTACTCATAAGTACCCCTACTCCCTTTGCAAAGTGACTACTCAAAACTGAAATCTAATTTAGTTATTCAACCACTTCCGAAAAACCGCACAAACATTAACATCACCAAAGCCGAAACCTGCTTTGATTATAGTTTTCATTTGAGGTACCTCTTCTACAGTTTGCGGGATGGACCCCGCAAACTCCTCTATTTTAGGGTGCACATCTTCACAGTTAATCGATGGATGCACAAACCCTCCGTCTAACATCAACATACAAGCCACTACTTCCAAGGCACCCGCGGCACCAAGAGCGTGTCCGATCATTGACTTAGTGGAGGTTATTAACGGAAATTCTTCTGGGCTAAGTTCCAAAGCTTTAGCCCAAGACAATACTTCACTGCTGTCAGCACCCGTCGCAGTGAGGTGCCCATTGATTGCATCAATTTCTCCCGACCCAATCCCAGATTCTTCGACTGCACGCCTGATGCACATTTGAACTCCGTCTGGATTGGGTGCAGTCATACTACCACCCCGCCGATGTCCTCCACAGTTAACAGCTCCTCCTAGGATTTCACCGTAAATACGAGCCCCTCTTGATTCTGCATCTTCCAGATTTTCGAGAAGTAAAACACCTGCTCCACTGCTGGGTACAAATCCCGCAGCTGAAGCACTCAGCGGTCTCGAGGCTCTTGTGGGTTCATCGTTGTACTTCCGAGACAATACTCTCATGGCATCGAAACCAGCCCATATGTAGTGGCTGGATCCTTCCGTTCCTCCACACAACATTCTTCGCGCTCTGCCACTCTGTATCCGGCGGTATCCCTCCAGAATTGCCTCGGTCCCCGTACTGCAAGCACTAGAATTAGCTGTGACCTGGTTTCCGAGAGCCAACAACCCAGCCACTCGAGCGGAAGGACCACTCCCCATTATCTGCTCTACCATAGTGCTCCCAAGTCTTCGAACACGACCGCTATCAACAAAGGGTATCAGCCGCTCCCCCGCTGTGTCCAAACCTCCAATTCCACTACCAATCACTGCTCCAGCATCCCAACAGACCTCATCGTCGTCAGGAGATGGACGCTCAAAGCCAGCGTCCGTCCACGCATCCATTGCAGCGATACATCCGTACCGATGACTCGTATTCATGGCCATCAAATCTTCGGCAGTAAAATAGTCTTCTGCAATTGCGTCAACACCCTGAGGAATCCCTCCAACAGTGCAGCCGAATTTAGATTCTTCCATAACTGGAACATGCCGTATTCCCGACTTGCCAGCCCTGAGTGCTTGACTGTACTCAATGAGACCGACTCCATTCGGAGCTACAACACCCAGTCCCGTGACAACTACTCTCGAATTCATTTATCTACCCTAAAACCAGAAATAGTACCACTACAAACCATATTGCCATTTTCGGTCGTCATCACTGCCTTTGTGCGCAGCTTGTTACGACGAAAAAATACCTTTTCCGCTGATATAAACACCCTGTCTCCAGGACAAACTACGCCGCTGAACTCTACATCAGCATCCACAAATAAAGCTATCTTACCTTCCACGCCTGCCAAACCTTCCGCCAATGCGAAAAGATATATTCCCAAGCTAACCACACCTACCTGTGCCAGGGATTCGAGAAGAATCACTCCGGGCGTGATAGGGTTCCCTGGAAAGTGGCCATTATAAAAATATGCCTCGGGTTTAAAACGATAATGAGCGGCAATATGAGACTCATCCACCTCTGTAATTTCATCTACGAAACGAAAAGGCTCTTGTTGAGGTAGTAACGCCAAGACTTCATGACGATTTAACCTGACACTCTGAGTATTCTCGTTACTCACTATCCATTCTCCCACCTTTTGATCTCGATGTTGGCCTAGGATAGTCTGGATAATCTATATCACGGAACACTCCGACCTTAGCTCTTTTAATTTCATAAATTGGTTCATCATCAATCAATACTGTAGCATCGCCGATAACTACAGATGAACCTGAGTTGACCAAATCTTGATAGCGAACAACCCTGACTTCGTATCTCATAACCCCATCATAAGGCCTGATCTGTCCAAAGAACTCGACTTCAGAACAGCCTAAAGCCCGTCCACTTCCCAAAGATCCCCTCCAGGCACAATAAAGACCTAGCAATTGCCACACACCATCCACGCCCAAACATCCTGGTTGAACGGGATCTCCCAAAAAATGACACTGAAAAAACCAATCGTCGACATTGACGTCACGCTCGGCAACCATTCTGCCCTTATTACCCTTGCGAGAAATGTGCTCTATTCGGTCAATCATAAGCATCGGAGGCAATGGCAACCTAGTGTTGTATCCTTCAGGGGCGTCACTAAAGAGGTTGCCATAGGCTAGTGCCAATACCTCTTCTTTCGAGAAATTAGCACGATTCTTAAAATCTTCGTAATTCACTGGCTTGCTCCGAATTGCAGAATGTAACTCGACCAAGAAAGACCAGAGCCGACACCAACAACTGCAATTTGATCGTGATCCGACCACGAATCCCAGTTCATCGACACCACCGAAGGTGCCCCTGCTGCTCCTGTATTTCCATAATGTTCCACGTTGGTATGGTGCCTTTCTTTTTCGATCCCACAACTATTACAAACCGTTTCCAGCATCCTTAAGTTGGCCTGATGCCCTATAAAATGTAACCGGTAGCCAGACGAAGGGAAAACTTTTTGGATGGAACGCAGACAACGCACTGTCTTCTTAATAGCAAACATTTGAACCGTCCGACCTTCTTGATAAAAATGTCCACACAACGGAACCACCACCTTGTCATATCCAGCAGGACTAGATTCAAAGGTATTATTTAGAATGCTCATATTTGAAGGAACTCTCGTTGAAAGCACCGCAGCGGTCGTACAGTCCCCCCACAATACAGATGCTGATCTATCTGAATAATCGACGGTGGTAGTCAAGCTCTCCGGAGTTACTAACAAGATGTACTCCGGTAATTTTTCTGGTTGCATCATTGAAATCATATACAAAGCAGCCCACATGCTCGTACAAGCGGAGTTTACATCAATAGATGGAACTTCCAGATCTAAAGCTCTTGCTATTGTACAGGCGTCAGCTGGAGATGAGAACCCCGGCCTACTAGAGCCTGCAATGACCATCCCGATAGATTCCTTGGATAACCCAGAGCGATCAAGGGCTAGATCCGCTGCTTTCTTTCCTGTAGTCGCATGGGTATACATGCTGGCTTCAGTAGCTCCTCTAGGATCTAGGTTCTGAGTTTTTTTGATATAGTCAAGAGACAATACAGTCCTCCTGCTGTGAATGCCGACTCGCTCCAAAATCCACTGCTCGTCAGTCCCAATGTCTAGCTCTTCCAGGAATTTATTAGTGATCATGTTTTCAGGATGGAAATGGCCGAGACCATGTAAGAAAAAACTCATCTGGAAGCTCCCGAGATACTCTCCCCTCCATCCACGCGTATTATCTCTCCGTTAATCCAAGAAGACTCTGGCAGGGCCAGCAAGTAGACTACATTGGCAACATCTGTCGGTGTTGTGAGCCTCTTAAAAGGATTGCGAATACGAGCCTGAGCTTTCAGATGGTCATTCCCTGGAATCATACGGAGAGCGGGAGTGTCTGTTACACCTGCCTGGATGATATTCGATCTAATACCTAAAGAAGCCATCTCAACAGCAATTGAACGCGAAACTGACTCCAAGGCCACCTTCGCAGCTCCAACCGCTGCATAGCCTTTCCAGGCAATTCTATTCCCCTCACTGGTCAACCCCAGCACTCGTGCATCATCAGAGAAAAACTTCCTTTCTGCCACAGCTTGGGTCCACGCCAAAAGATTAGTGCCCATCGATTCAATGGTTCGAGCCATATCTTCTTCATCAAGAAAACTCTCAGAAGAGTATTCTGGAGGAGTGGTTAGACCCTGCAAACCATCACAGCCTTCAGCAAAGAGTCTGTCCACGACTCTGGCTAACTTGGAATCCTCAACGCCAAGCTCGTCAGCTAATCGCTTACGAGAATCCCCAGTTGGCACCCTTTCCTGAGCAATCAGTTTCAAATTGCCAAAAGCTATAGAGTGAAGCACAACCCTAACTGTGCCATTATCTTCCAAAGTCTTCCCTAATTCATCTAAAATCTCGTCTCTTACATCCGAATCGAGTGCGTCTTTGTTGAAATTCAGCAAGGACACTCCTTCACTACGGATCTTATCAAACTCAGGCTCTATGCGACTCATAGCACCTCGTCTATCCCTATGCACAAGACAAATATTTAAACCGTGACAAGCCAGCTTCTGTGCCGCCGCGAGCCCAAAACCACTAGAGCCACCCAAAATGATCGCCCATTCGTCAGAGGAAAATTCTTTAGAAGACATTTGAAAAGTACTCCTCCTATTCTAAGAACCGAAAACATTCAGTTGTCGATTGTACTTGATTGTCAGAGATCGACCGAGGGGTCCAGATGCCATCCCAGTCACTAGATCTTCAAACCCCTGAATATCATTGTATACAACAAATAAACCAGTACCAGCAGTATTCAACCATCCAAATCTGAGATTTGCCGATAGTCTGTCGATTTGATCACTATATTGCACCAAAGATTGAAGATAAATACGAGGAGTAAAAAAATATCCAAAATTCATCCCGATCAGCTTTGTTTCAAATTCTCCTTCAGCCAAACTCACGTCATTGTAGCCCAACCTTAAAGAAGTTGTGAAGGAAGAACCCCTTCGGACTGTTAAACTGCCTGTGGTACTTAAGCTGTTGCCGGAAAGGAAGGAACCAAAATTAGTCCTAGCGTCCAAAGACACCGGTGCAGACGCATCGGTTGTCAGAACAAAAGCAGCCTCCCAACCGTCATACGAACCCTTCGGAACAACAACATCGGTCCCCTGGATAGCAAATGGCTGCGAGAGCCCTTCACTGATCCAGTTAGTCCCTGTGTACAACACCATCCCACTAGGCCACTCCCAGTGAGTATCTATGTGCAACCGAGAAGATTCTTCAAACCCACGCCTAATACCAGTTTTTCGACTTCTGTATGTGAAGTAGGAAACGTGTGGCCGAATCTCACGAAAAATCTGGCTGGGACGAAGATATCTCATAAGGTGACTTTGATAGTACCGGTATCCCTTCCTAGGCAAAAAGCCCACTTCGGGATTAAAATTTTCACCAATCTCACGCCCCTGAAGAGTAAGGGCCCAGTCTCGAGTCCGCCCATTTACGGTAAGGTCAAAAGCTCTTTCTTTGTCGCTTAATCCAGGAGTTTCCGTCTGAGCCAGAAAGGAGGTTACCGTTACTGCTTCCCCGACCCCAACCCTAACGTCAGCCGCATAGGTTCTATTGTGATCACTAGTGCCACCCCTGTACCTGTCTACCACTAGAGCTCCTATGCGAGATCTATTAGGCAGCTCACGAGCTACACGAGCTACTGAGTAGGCATCCCCCTGACGTCCTCCTGAGTCTCCTGTCTGAATGTGGAGCAAGCCGAGGTTCATACCCCCAGCTTTACCAGAAAGCCGTCCTCCTCCCTTAATGGGAACACGCCCTCCATCTACGATCCCTATGTTTCGGCTAAAGAAAAGATCAGCCCCACCACCGCCTACTGCAAAGAAGCCTGCATTTTCCAAGAAGAATGCCCGTTTCTCAGGAAATAGTAGTGAAAACCTTGTAAGATTAATCTGTTGATCATCCACCTCTACCTGAGCAAAATCAGTATTGGCCGTGACGTCTAAAGTAAGACCTTGGGTCACCTGCACTTTGGCTTCCCCGCCTATATTGACATCGCTGCCGAAGGAAGATTCTCCAATCTCATAGTTCCGTGCGGTTGACGAGAGAACGTAGGGGGTGACTGTACCCAAACGCTGAAAAGGCGGATCGAGGCCAATCATTGTACCAGCATAGTTTAAGCGGTAAAGATTGAATTCCCTCGGCACTGACGACCAGAAAGATTCCTCATTTAGACGCCTAATCCTCCTAGATATATTTAGACCCCAAGTCTCATTGTTCCCCCCATATCTCAAGGTGTTAAAAGGAATCCGGAACTCTGCGTACCAACCTTCTGCGTCTATCGACGTAGCGACCTCCCAGCTGCCATCCCAATTCTTATTAAAACCCGCTCCTGATCCCGACTGAAACCTACGTTGAGGGTTGAATCCACCACCTAGAAACCGGCCCGATCCTTGTCCCTCATTTGCAACCTGACCGTCGTATTCGATGCCAGCAGGTGTAGTCCCGAAAACAAACCCATTTTGGTCATCGTTGTAGGTATCTAGAATCATTACTACGGCATCGCTGTCCTGCACTTCATAATCGCGAATCTGATCGCCTGCAATGATTCCCCCTGGGTTACTGTCATAGGCCCAAACCCCGAAATAGAGAGCTTCCTCATCAAAAACCACTCTGACTTCAGTTCGTTCAGTAGCTGGAAACCCGTCCATCGGCTCTCTCTGCACAAAACCAGTAATTATAGGTATCTCCTCCCAAGCGACATCCTCCATTCTCCCATCGACAACAGGAGGATTGGAAATCTGAGAAGCTGAAGCAGTTGGCCGGGACCCCGATGTCGCCTGCTGAGGTTGCAGAGATAGGGGGATTGAAAGCCACAACCCAATCGTTAAAAGTTGAGCAAGAACAATTCGTTTATTCAATTGTTTTCCTAAGAGTTTTAGGTCCAGCAAAAGAAGGTAATCACTTCCATCACCCAATCCACTACTTCGCTAAAGTACATTCGATGGCCCTCCTAGTTATGCACAAGAACAAACATCAGTCCTGCCATACTAGCAATTTTAGTTCCTACCCTTTCTTTGGGCTACATTATCGAGGTAAAGGCTCAGGCATTTCAGCCACTACATAAGCCATAACAGCCATAGTAGCAACTACCCTGGCCAGCTCATCAGGATCGAGCTTATCTAACGTGTCACCATTTGTATGGTGGTACCAAAAATATTTTGTACCATCTACTTGAAGGCCCATGCCTGGAACACCCTCCGCCATAAGTGGAGCAATATCCGCACCTCCACCTCCTCTAGTAATGGAATTTGATCCGATCGGTTGTAGTAAGGCCCCTATAGCACTCACTATTTGAAAGGCTTCTTCTGACCCAGTGAATCCAAAACCTTGTGGCGAGAACACCCCACCATCTGACTCCATAGCCAAAACATGATTGCTACCATCGGGATCATTTTGCCGTCGATATTCATCTCCACCAGGACCCCCATTCTCCTCACTGGTCCACCCCACTGCACGGATAGTTCGACGAGGCCTCAAACCCAACTCTTTTAGTAGTCGGATAGCTTCCCAAGCTGCCACTACCCCACCTCCATCATCCATCGCCCCCTGTCCTACATCCCAGGAATCGATATGCCCTCCAAAGACTACAATTTCTTGCGGAAATTCTCTGCCAGTTATCTCGCCCATGACATTGCGTGAAGGTGCATCAGGGAACCACTCAGCTCCCATGGTAAGATTGACCTCCACCCTCTGATCCCTATCTATGATCCTTTTTATCATCATTGAATGTTCCATCGTAATAGCTGCTGCAGGAATTTGAGTCACCCCATCCTGATAAGACATGTTTCCAGTGTGTGGGGTCTGTATTCCAAAAGGACCTACAGATCTCAACAACATAGCAACCGCCCCTGCTTTTGCAGCTTCGGCGGCTCCTTGGCGCCGGTACAAACCCGTCTCTCCATAGGTCGTGAACTCGACGTCGTATAAAACTATACGTCCCGCGGCCTCTTCTTTGCGCTCGTTTAGCTCCTCAAAACTACTCACCACCATGACTTCTGCTTTTATGCCGCCGACAGGAGTCCCTATGCTACCACCAAGGCCAAGCATCGGCATCGGCATTACCCTGGGCAAAGTCATAGTTGCGGATTCTTGCCCTCTCTCCCAATGAGGCACCATCACGTGGTCTGTACTAACATTGTCGAGTCCGTCATTTTCCATTTGCTGTACAATCCAATCAATCGCCTGTTCTAGAGCTACGCTGCCACTCAATCTGTGGCCAAAAGTGTCTACAAGATCTCCCAGACGTTCATATGCTCGATGGGTCCCAGTAGCTGCCTCGATAATTCTATTCGCGTCTCTTTGATACACGGACATGTCAACATCCTGACCCGCAACTCCCGAATAAAAACCAAGGAGGCTAGCCCCCACACATAAAAGGCTTACTCGACGAAAAACCCTTATGGTTTTCGACTCTTCTGCCCATTCCAAATGTAGTCTATTCATTTTTCCTTTCTCCTATGAAGCGATACTCCACAAATGACCTCTTCCGCCACTTACTTGCTGTCTTTGGGACAGGGATTGTAATCGACTTGATCGTCCTCCTCTATCCAGGAACCACATTTCTCATCCATACAAAAAACTCCTTTTGATCTCAGTCTTCCATCTTGATCATATTCTTCGTATGGCCCATGCCGGCAGTCATCTTTCCAGCTCACTTTTTCATGTATCTGACCATTGGCATAATATTCTATCCATAAACCATTTCTCTGGCCCGCATCGTAAAATCCTCTCTGTTGCAACTGGCCGTTATCATAGTTCTCCCTGTACTCACCAACCAAACTTTCTCTATTCTTACCTTCTTCAAACTGTGTGATCTTCCAAACCGACCCATTCTGATGAAAGGATGTCCAGATACCGATTCTGTTGCCAGAAGAGTATTCTCCCAAGACTGCAACCTCACCATTCACAAAGTACTCTTTGTACTTTCCATCCCTTTGCCCTCTATAGTGTCCGCCTTCTCTTAGCAGAGGACGTTCTTCATAGTAATCTTTGAACCAACCTCTTCCCCTCGGTGCTCCACAACCTGGACAGGCGGATGCCTTGTCTGAGATTTCTTTAGAACATTCATAACATGAAACTAACACTATTTATTAACACTCCTCATTGGGATCACTGACTTTCTATATTCGTGGTAAACATATTAATCACTAGTCTTGATATTTATTTGCTCCAGAGCCCAGGCAGCATGCTCGCGCACTACGGACTCTGGATCATCTAGTGCTCGCTGTAGTACAGGAATGCACTCAGAAGAACCCCAGTTGCCCATAGCTACACACACATTTCTCAGTAGCCCTTTACGTTTTGTACGATTTATAGGTGATTTTCTATACTTAGTCTGGAAGTCCGCCTCGTCCATCTTAACCAGTTCCTGACCCAGATCCAGTAGGTCAGGTCCATCCAGTTCTTCTCCTGTTTTAAATGCAGACTCCGATGTCGATGTAGAAAATTTCTTGTTCCAGGGGCAAACGTCCTGACAGATGTCACATCCATAGACCCTATTCCCCAGCTTAGGCCTCAATTCACAGGGGATGCTTCCCTTGTGCTCGATGGTCAGGTACGATATACACTTTCGTGCATCCATAACTGGGGCCCCATTGGAGTCCCGCCCCAAAAGTGCACCAGTCGGACAGCTATCCAAACAATCCTTACACGACCCACAATGGTCCTTCGAAAAAGATTGGTCAGGCGAGATGTCCAAATCCATCAATAGCAG
>DUCW01000192.1:1316-2263 GCA_012959595.1 Gemmatimonadota bacterium | reverse complement strand
GCCGAGGCCGAGTCCCGACACACTGTTGGCTCTGGTAGAAGAGTTGGAAACTAGGGTGGACCAGAACGCCGTCATGAATCCAAATCCGGGTACCAGGAGATTCCAGAGGTTAACCAGGGCAGAGTACGAGAAAAGTGTACTGCAGCTTTTCGATCTAGAGATAGATGCAAGCCGCTGGCTTCCAGAGGATACCTTCTTGGGAAATTTTAATAATCTGTCGGCTGCCCAGAGTCTGTCCACCACTCTTTTGGAGTCGTACCTGAGGGCAGCAGCAGAAGTCAGTCGAATTGCATTAGGGAATCCGGAAGCTCTGTCAGCTTCTTCTAAATACACCAATCCTATCCATGTTTCTCAACACTCATGGGATCATTTGGAAGGTACTCCTTTTGGAACAAGAGGGGGTATGGTAGTTAGGCATGATTTCCCCACAGATGGAGAGTACGTCATCTCGATAGAGACTCTTTTCGGGAAAGGTCTACCTGGACAAGACTTGGATATATCAATTGATGGAAGAGGTGTAGCTCAATTAGTGCTTGAGCATAACGGCAACCGGACGGTACAGATTCAGACGAAGCCTATTCTGGTATCGGCAGGTCAACACGAAATTGCAGCAGCTTTCGTAAAGCGCATCGAGGGTCCCTACGAAGATCGTCTTAGCCCATTCAACTGGTCGTTTGTGGGAGGGGAAGACGCTCAACAGTGGGCTAACTATGGGATCACGGCTCTTCCACATTTGGCTGATTTAATGATTACTGGACCTGTCACGTCGGGTCCAGTATCGGAAACACGGAGCAGGGCAAAGATTTTTTCTTGTGATCCGAATACCGAAGAAGAAGAGTACCAATGTGCACGGCAGATTATTAGTCGAGTGGCTACGCAGGCCTATAGACGTGCCATCACTGACCAAGATCTTGCTGGACCAATGGATTTTTATGATGGATCCGCAC
>DUCW01000192.1:543-1271 GCA_012959595.1 Gemmatimonadota bacterium | reverse complement strand
AGATAGGCGTCCGGACTGCTCTACAAAGTATTCTCGCGAACCCATCATTTTTGTTCAGACTTGAAGAACAACCCGAGGACGTTCTTCCAGGACAGTCATATCAGTTAAATGAAAGTGACCTGGCTTCTCGCATATCATTCTTTATTTGGGGATCGGGCCCTGATGATGAGCTTAGGGAGTTGGCTGATCAAGGTAAACTTTCCGATCCCAATGTGCTGGAAACTCAGGTTGTACGAATGCTGTCGGATCCACGGTCTAGGAATTTAGCAACTAGTTTTGCCTCTCAGTGGCTGAGGTTGCAGGAAGCTGGAAAAAATGAGCCTGAGCCTTATCTATACCCTGATTTTACCGGGCAACTTAAAGAATATATGATCCGGGAAACGCAAATGTTTTTCGAAAACCTGGTCAAAGAAGACAGAAGTTTGTTGGAGATGGTTTCGGCAGATTACACATTTATGAATGAGAGGCTTGCCGACCACTATGGGATAGAAGGGATCATAGGAAATGAATTCCAGCGAGTTACTTATAAAGACGAGACTAGGCGTGGCCTACTAGGGCATGGAAGTGTTCTCATGTTGACTTCGATGTCTAACAGAACCTCGCCAGTGTTAAGGGGCAAGTGGGTCATGGAGGTCATTCTGGGTTCACCACCGCCACCGCCACCACCGGACGTGCCGGCCTTGGAAGCGACAGAGGGTAGTGAGGACGGAAGATTCCTTACGACACGG
>DUCW01000192.1:0-358 GCA_012959595.1 Gemmatimonadota bacterium | reverse complement strand
AGTTGGATACCGCGGGCACGTATTATGATGGAACACCTCTTAACACTCCTATGGACTTGAATGAAGCAATAATAAAGCGACCGCTTCCCATCATGCGTAGTTTTACAGCCAATCTTTTGGCTTACGCTATGGGGAGACGGATTGAGTATTTTGATCAACCAACTGTGCGAAAAATCGTCAAAGAAGCGGGAGCGAATGACTATAGGATGTCCTCATTCATCTTAGGGGTTGTACGAAGTGGTCCCTTCCAGATGATGCAGGTCCCAACGTCAGTCGCTGAAATGAACGAAGGAGCTTAAAAATATGGAATTCATTACTGGGAAACATCTTTCACGTAGGACTTTCGTTGGACGGATGG
>DUCW01000191.1 GCA_012959595.1 Gemmatimonadota bacterium | reverse complement strand
ATTCAATCGATCCTACAGAAGCAGGGCAAAAGTGACACCACCGCAATTTGCCTCCTTAAATACTGCGATTCCTCTCCTCCTGATAAAGCGGAACTTAAAACCCTTGACTTTGATACTGTAGAAAAACTACTCAAGCCTAGAAAAAAAACCCGGAAGGGGACGAACGATTCGCAGGAGGTTGATTTCTATCAAGCGCTCGACGATCTTACAGCGGCTGGCAGGAAGACATTCCTTCAAGATATTAGTAATCAATGGAGCAGATATTGGACGAAATCTCCTGGTAAACAACCAGAAGAAATACCTTTGAGTCACACTCCTGACCCCACTGAGGTCGCCGGAAAAATCACTAACCTCGATGTCAAAATAGAAGGCCTATCCAGGATCAAGACAGGCTGGCATTGTCTTTGGACAGAAGGAAATATTGATGATCAGGTTATCTATGTCCAGTTAAAACAACGCCCTGACAATCGACAAAATATTTTCGAGGATGATCAAGAAGGGCAAGTTCAGGCCAAGAGTCTTCTTGATGACTTTTTGAAGGAATACCCAAAGCTCCATCCTTGCATTCAAAAGCTAATTCAGGAACGTAAGAACTTAAATCCATATTCCCAACAACTTGTTTCGAATCAATTTTTTACTCTGCTCCTTAATCGTGATGCGAGAGAAGCTGTACAAAGGTACAAACAAAGCTGGATAGATTTGATTGATCAGATGACTACAGCGAAGTTAAAAGAAATCGGAGTGCCGTTTGACACATTAGCTTTGCTGGACATTGTCAGATACAAGAACAAAGATTCGAATCAACAATCTTGCGTCTTAGGCTATCTTCATCCTTATACACTCTTTCCAAATCTTGCTCTTGCACAACATGTATACACAGTGAGCCCCACTTCAGTGACTTCTTTGGGAGCACAACTCAGTTGGGCTCGCGATAACGGACTGATCCCATTGGCAAATATAATTCCAATTGCTGAACAGCCGGGCCAGCCAGGTGAAACCTATTCCTGCATCTCCATATCTGCAAAGGATGGGACTGATCCCCCGTTAATGACCTACAGTCTCAAAAATAATGACTCCTCGCTTGCCGCTGCAGAAGGTGGAACAGGACTGATAGAGGCTGTCAATGGCCTCAATAACTCGCACCCCTATACTAAAGATGGATTACGTATCCTGCTTGTGAATCCTCCATCCGGAAAAGCCATCGAAAACAATCTTCGAAAAATCATTAATGAGTCACAATCGGCGAAACCACAAATAGAAGTCGGAATAGTAAGTCCTGCCCACAAGCATTTAGCCATCGATGGAAAAGATAGTTCCATCGTAAATAAATCGTATTTTGAGCCGCACACGAATATGCTTGGCCGATTTTCCGACCTAAAGAAACTCCTTGAAGTCGCAAGCCCTGCTCATATTGCTATTTTCTTCCAACCAACATTTAAAGATCCTCAACGCGAAACTAATGAGGACCTTCCTGAGCATTTTCATTTTGAGGTCGAGAAAACTGATCATTTTGGTAAGAGTACGGAGATCGTACTGAAAATACGCAAACATGCAGACAAATTTTGTGGAACTCTACATGATCTCACACGGTGCAAAGGCCAATCCGAACCCATAACTGACGACACTGGAATGCTCGAACTACAGGAACATAAGACGGAATTAAAAGACCACTGTGAATGGGTGGGAATCGGCAGTCCTGATCTGATCAAGAGCCCGCTTCCTAAGGAATCTGACTCCAGTACCAATTATCTCGGCAAGACTCAACTAGGCCGCTACAAAATTCATTGGGAGTTCCGAGACAAAGCAGCGATCTCTCCTATCATAAAAGATTTGGTAAATGAAGGTCCTTGGAAATTACGCGAAGAAGATGTTCTAAAGAATCTAGACGGTAGCCTGCTTCGCGTACTAAGATTTGGTAATGAATCACGCAAGCGAGGATTTGATCATTTCATCGAGATCGACATCGATGATTTGAGTTGGTCAAGAGCCTGGCTCTCTGGCCCACCAAGCAAATCAAAAGGTAAAGATCTGGATGAGCGTGGATATCGTTGTGACCGGCTCTACATCGGCATCCAAACGGATCCAGAAGCGTCTCCCAGCGCATGTATTTTGACCGTGGAAAGTAAGTGCGGTTATGGCGACTGCTCAACGATGGATATTACTGCCGAGCCGTGGAAAAAAGCTTCGAAACAGGTCCAGAAAACAAACTCGGCTATCACCGACCTACTCGACCAGAGAAATGCAGGAAACAGGAATCTAATCGA
>DUCW01000190.1 GCA_012959595.1 Gemmatimonadota bacterium | reverse complement strand
TTAAAGCAATTAGAAGCATTAGCTGAAATTTTGCAGAACGAAATCGAGAAAGGTCGTCGCAAAAACAACGTTTTGGGCACTTGGCATATCCACTACGAAAAGCAGGACGAGCAGCCAGTATTCTCGTTCAACAAGTGCGAAAGCGAAGTTTATTGTGAAGAAAGACCCACAGTGTTCTCAGTCGAAGGCAACATGATAGACGCCGGTGGCCCACTTTTCGGCTAGCCCTGCCCAACTAAGGCTTTTGCTTTGTACTCGTCAATAAGTGTCTCTGGCCTCTTTGCTGAGAAGTAGAGTGGGATTGCGAGCGCGCCTACAGCGGCTGTTAAGAACCATCCCCAGGTGTAATGGTTGGTTATATCAAGCGAAACTCCGATGAGGATCGGACCGATTGTTCCACCAATTGTTGAAATAAAGCGTTCAGTTCCCATCAATTTTCCAAAGGAGGCGGTACCATAAAAATCGACAATAACGAGCGAACGAAGAGGTACTGATCCGCCAAATCCGATTGCACTAATGATCAGGCCTGCAAAGGCAATCCAGACACCCGAACCGTCTGCGAATAAAATCCCTATCGATAAGAGGGGTAGCCCGAGTGTCAGAAGTATGGCACAGAGCCCGAGCAACTTAGCTGGTTGGTAGCGGTCTCCTTGAAATCCAAGGATAATTCTCCCGAAAATTGAAGAAACCGTGAGTACGGTGATTGTCAGACCAGCGGCTCCTTTAGTAAGTCCATATTCGTGCTCAAAATAGGAAAATGCAAGCGTTAAAAGGCTCATCATCGCGAATCCATTGGCTACAAAGGCAGACATTAGCAGTGCAAAAGATCGGGTCCGAATCGCCACACTTACCGGAACGCCCCAATTTCTGAGAGAGGTTGCGGCGCTCACGTTGGTATCTGGTTGAGCCATACCATCTATAGGTTGGGGATGTTTATCGGGTCTCGTACGAACAAACATCCCAAAGGTCAGTCCCCCGGTAGCCACAAGCAATGCTAGAAGTTGAAGTGTTGACCTCCATCCAAACTCGCCAACAGCTATCGCAACAATAGGAATCAATAATCCTCCCAAAGAACCACCTAATGTAGACAACGTTAAGGCGCGTGCACGTTTGCGCTCGAACCAAGTGACAATGGCCGCAAATCCACAGAGGTTCCCAGCCGTACTTGAACCGACAGAAATCAAGCCCATTACTAAAAAGAAATGCCAAAGCTCGGTCATGTTTGACATGAGCAACAAACCCAAGGAGGTAATTCCTATTCCGATAATTAGCACTCGCCGAGGTCCGAATTTATCAATCGCCCATCCGACAAATGGAGCAGAAATTCCACCCACCTCAGTGCGTACGGAAGAACCCGCAAACGTCACCCAGGCGGCCCAGCCAAACTCAGAAATAAGGTCATTAAGAAACGTATTCATTCCGTAAAAGACTGTCGCAGCGGCAATTGCGGTCGTAGCGCCGGACGCCAACACAACGAACCAGCCGCTGTAAATTCCAGCTGATGATCGTGACGAGGGACTAGGCATAATGCCAATCGTAGGCCTTAAGCGACTCAGACGCTAAGGCCGCATACAATTTATGCAGAAGGAAAAAATGATGGCAAACAAAGCATCTCTTGGAAACTACTTCGAAGACCTAACTGTCGGCCTTAAAATAGACCATGCCGTTTCACGTACGCTGACCGAAGGCGATGCTGCACTATATCTGGCCCTAACGGCTTCACGATATCCGCTTTTCTGCAATACGGAGTTTGCTCGTGAGCTGGGCTTTATCAGAGAACCGATACATGATCTTCTTGTATTTCACATCGTTTTCGGAAAATCCGTACCTGATATCTCTTTAAATGCTGTGGCCAATCTAGGTTACGCAGATGTACGATTCGGCGAAGCTGTTTATCCCGGGGATACGATCTCTGCTGAAACGGAGGTGATCGGAAGAAGAGAATCTAGTGGGGGTGATACTGGAATCGTTTGGGTACAAACCTTCGGTTACAACCAACATAAAAGAGAGGTTATTCGCTTCATAAGATGGGTTCTAGTAAACAAAGCAAATTCAGCTAATGAAACCGGTCCCGCCATTGTCCCACCCACTCCAAATGAGGTAGCCACCGCTGACTTTTATATCCCTGAGGATTTAAAACTAAGTGCTTTTGACGGGCGGGTCACCGGTGGAAAATGGTTTTGGGATGACTATGAAGTTGGAGAACGAATAGATCATGTCGAAGGCATGGCAATTGAAGAAGCAGAACATCAAATGGCGGCTCGGCTCTACCAAAATACCGCTCGTGCCCATTTCA
>DUCW01000189.1:3200-13769 GCA_012959595.1 Gemmatimonadota bacterium | reverse complement strand
TTCATCAAAAAAATCTTCTTATTTGTGGAGAAAATATGAACATAGCGGCTATACATCTTCGTTTCAGAATCATCTTTATTCCTGGTACTACTGGACTTCAGGCTACTGGATTCATTAAAGTAATCCCGTTACTACACTACAGCGACTGCAAAATATTAACAAACCAAGAGTAGCGGTATATCCAAAATCGCTCAACAAATTTAGGAGGAGAATCGTGATTTCCAGTGTAATAAGGCTCTTTACTGCGACCTGTCTTTTGGGAGCATCAACTCTGATGGCCCCGATTCAATCAGTGGCCCAAGAACAAGAAGAAGAAGTTCCACCAGCCATTGAGTACCGTCAATCGGTGATGAGTGCAATAGCAGCCAATAGAGCTCTGCTGAATGCCGTTATAGACGATGAGGTTCCTTACCGGAATCACCTGCTAGCCCACGCAGTTTCTCTGAATCGACTTGCCGTATTGGCCGCAGATATTTTCCCAGCTGGATCAGGCGGAGACGCCAGCCGGGCCAAAGATGAAATCTGGGAGGACGTAGAAGAGTTCAAAGCTGGGCTCACAGCGTTCCAAGATGCTTCAAGCGAGCTACTAGAATCAGTGTATACAGGAGATCTCACCGCTATTCAGGATGCGGTCGGATCAGTAGGTAGCACTTGTGGTGGTTGCCATAGGCCCTTCCGCAAACCTGCTAACTGAATTCCATATCTTACCAGAGCAGTCTGGAAAAATACTGAAGGATTGAGATGACAACCTGACTTTTCAGTTGGAAATCTTGGTTTTCGAAAAATAAAAAGAACGATACTGTTTATAATGATGGAGGGAATGCGATGAAAATGTCTGTCTTTTTTGGTTCGGTCATCATGTCGGTAATATTGGCCTCTTGCAACTCAAGCATCCCAGACGAAACGACCCGCCGAGTGCCCCAATTCGAAAATGACCAAGTAGAGGTCTGGAAGAGTATTATCTACCCCAGCCAGCCCCTGAGTATGCACCGGCACGACAATCCTCGAACAATCATTGCCCTCAGGGGGGGCACCCTTAGGGTAGTAAACCAAGATGGAGAATCTCACGACATGACCTGGGAAAGCGGGAAGGCTTATTGGCTGGGAGTCGACACCCCTGGAGAACTTCACGGTGACGTCAACGAAGGGACAGAACCCATAGAAGTCATAGTGGTACAGATGAAAAACGACTGACTGCTGGCGATGCTTTCTCTCTAGTGATCCCAGTTCCCAAATGGATCTTCCAAAGATGGACTCTGAGGGGTAAATAGCTCAGCTCCACTGTCAGTGATATACATACAGTCCTCTAGACGAACTCCAAACTCTCCTGGAACGTAAATCCCAGGCTCGTCGCTGAACACATTCCCAGTAATGAGGGGGGTGCGGTTTCCTTTTACCAGGTAGGGCCACTCATGCCCGTCCATACCAATCCCGTGACCAACCCTATGGGTGAAATAAGTATATCCTGGACCGTAACCAGCATCCTCAATAACCTTTCGGGCTGCACTGTCGATTTCCTCAGGTAGCACACCCGGACCCGCTGCATAGTAGGCCGCGGTCTGAGCATCGAACTCGATATCAAAACGCTCTCTCATGATATCTGAAGGTTGGCCCAGTACGAAAGTGCGACTCATGTCTGAGCGATACCCTTCAACCGTACAGCCCCCGTCAATGAGAAGAATTGTGCCTTCATGGATCACCTGCGGAGTAATGGAACCATGGGGTAAAGCAGACCACTCACCAGTCTGAACACTGGCTGAACCGGAAAAACCAAGACGCTGATGTGCCAATCTAATCAAACCGCCAACATCACCTTGGGTCATACCTTCTTCCATCGCCAGATAAGCTGCTTTATATGCTGTGAGAGTTATCTCGTTAGCCAACGTCATAAGCTCAATCTCATGTGCATTCTTTACCCCACGACAACCTGCAGTCACAACTGTTGCATCGACCACTTCGATCGCAGGTGCAGCGAGTGCAATACCATTACTGAACCGAAACTGCATAGTCTCCTCAGCACCAATCCTACCTGCCTTGAGCCCGCGATCCATCAATCCCTGAGCTACTCGTTCATATGGATTTTCATGCTCCTCCCAGGTATATACCTGGGATCCAACTAGCGGACCGAGTGCCAGTTGCTCTCTAGCCCGATCTTCCTCGAATGCGGGACAGACCACGAAAGCTTCGCCCTGTAAAGGAATCACAACTGAGAAGAGCCTCTCACCACCACCCCAACGGATGTTGGTGAAATAGATCATTGAAGTGCCACCACAGAGAGCGAGTGCATCTATTCCTTCCTCGCGCATTAGTTGTTTAGCTTTATCAACTCTTATTACTCGCTCATCCATGGTTATAGGAGTCGGTCGGTCGGCCCACGATTCCAATCGATTAATCGATGGGGGGAGAGCTTCCGCAGATTGCTCAACCGTTTCACACCCTGCTAGCGTCAAGCTTGCTGCACCCGCAGTAGATGCTTCTATAAAATGGCGTCTTGAGATCATTCGTGTAGCTCCAGGTAAAGGTGGGCCCATTGCAACAGTTTGTATCCTATCCTCTAGTGGTCATTGCCTGTGGGCTTCCAGGCTCCTTCTTCCTCCGGTCCACTTGGCCCGATCTTACCTTCAACAGAACGCAGCAGTTTCTGTGGATCATACATCTGACCATTTTTCATGACCATACGGGCATTCCTAATATTTCTAATGTCTTCCAGTGGATTACCATTAAGGATCACTAGATCGGCTATCTTACCAGCTTCAATCGATCCCAGGTAATCTCCTGCATGAATAGCCTTTGCTCCATTTATGGTAGCAAATTTAATGACATCAGATTCTGGAATGCCAGATAATACGAAAGACAACAACTCTCGATGTACAGAAAAAGGAGAAAGGAACTCACCCCAACTTGGATGGTCAGTGCCTAGAGTTATGAGATGGGCACCTCCCGCTTCATAAAAAGCCTTAATGGTCTCCCTCTTTTTCCAATATATTTCTTCGAATTGTTCATTGACCTCTCTAGCAGGACGTGCCTCTAATATACCCTGCATATATGGAGTGAAGTATTTGATCTCATTTTCAAAATAATCGTATACCTCAGGATCCCGTCTGCCATAATATCCATAAGCAGACAAGGTAGCGTCAAAGAAGACTTTCTTTCGCAAATAAAGGTCAACTATGGAATCAAAATCTTCTGATTCTATATCAACTTCCACCAAAGACTCATAAGCCGACTTGTCGGAAGTGAAAGCGTCTCCACCTAGAAAGTGTTCAACTCTATCAATTCCCATCATAATGGCGTCACGCGGATTCACACTGCCGCGATATCCAGACCCCAGATGCCCAGTAACTGTTGCACCATAAGTATGTGCCCTCCGAATCAAAGCTTGCAAGTTTCCTGCATTTATACCCTTCGCTTTAAAGGCACGAACTCCTTGCGAAACCCAGTAGTCAACTTCTTGGAAGATAGCTTCTTCCGTAACGTTAGACTTCCAGTCCTGTCTCCAAGAACCGAAATAAGGACCTGCACTAAAGATTCTAGCACCTATAGATCGGCCTTGTTCAATGCTCATACGGAGTTCTTTCATCTCTACCGGATCCACTTCTCCACCTGGAAAAGTGGAGGTTACACCATTGGCAAGAAAAAGAATCGGATATCCCACCCTTTCATCAACTCTACCTTCGCCGAATAAATCCATCGCGTAGTGTGCATGCAAGTCAAACATCCCAGGAATTATATAGTCATTCCCAGTCAACTTAATAGTGTCCGCAACCAAGGAACGGTGGCTTCCATTTTGAAAGCCCACCTCCAAGAATTTCCCATTTTGGATCAAGATACCAGGATTTGGAACCACATCATCTGCTATGCCATCGAAGAGGTATCCGCCCTCAATTACAGTTGCCTGAGCGCAGAGACTTCTCGCAGGCAAAAAGACCAGGAAGCTTAGAACGATTGACCAACTGTAAACGAGTGCTCTCTTCCGAACCACCACCTTAAACCTCTCTCTCCAAGGGTCTGGTCAAGCAAGTTGGCCCACCAGTTCCTTTCAGACATATCTCTGTTCCCGAGAATATTTTCACCTCAACGCCACAATCTTCTAGCCGTTTCTTGGTCTTTGGGCTCCCTTCAGCCATGACACAAACCCTTGGCGCAACAGCAAGGACATTGGACGCCAGAGAATCATATTCATCTTCTGAAATATCAATCAAATCGAAACCTCTAGCGATCAATGATTTGCGAAAAGAAACCGACATTAATGGCGAATAGACTACGGCAAGGTCCTTATCTACAGGACTCAAGATTGACATTAAATGAAGTACATCTTTAGGCCCACGGAAATGTGGAAGGGCCACAGGTATCACCTCCACTTCTGATCCGACCAAAGCTTTCAATTGCCGTATTCCCTCACTATTGGTCCGATACCCAAGACCGACTGCTAAAGTATGAGGGTCCAGCCAGGTTACATCTCCACCTTCCAAAGTCCCATTATCCACAATTTTTCCCAAAACAGACACGCCAGAATGTTTATAAAAGGCATTCTGACCCCCCGGTTCCCCTTTTCGCTCCTTCTTACCCATGTTGCAAAGAATCACACCCTTGTCTGTAACGACAGAGGCATCACGAGTATAAATCGAATCGAGGCCTACGTCTTCAGCTTGAGGCAAAGTTATGATCTCTATGCCGAAATTCTGAAGGAGTCCTGCTAACCGTATGAATTCCTTTTCAGCTTTCTGGCGGTCGGGACGACCAGCATAGTTAAGCTTCTCCCATTCCAAATCTAGGAGTTCCTCACTGAGAAAAGCGTCCTCAGGATGCTTCATAACAACTCTTCTAAGGACACCTATTTCAGACTGAAAGGAGATCGCCATTTAGAAACTTCTTTGATTAAAGTCCACTGAGATCTAAATCTGCAAGCACCTGCTCTCGGCGAACTTCCCGATCTTTGATTACCGCCTCACGGATCTCAGGAAACTTCAGCCCCAATATCTGACCAGCGAGCAGAGCTGCATTCACTGCTCCCGCCTTTCCAATAGCCAGAGTCCCTACTGGAATTCCTCTAGGCATCTGAACCGTGGACAATAAGGAGTCTAGCCCATCCAAAGACCAAGCTTGCATAGGAACTCCTAGAACTGGGAGAGTAGTTTTAGAAGCGAAAACCCCGGCCAAGTGTGCTGCTCCTCCAGCGGCGGCTATTATGACATACAACCCTCTTTCTTCGGCAGAGGAAGCGTATTCTGCAACTAGCTCAGGAGTACGATGAGCCGACATCGCCTTTGCTTCCGAAGTAATCCCCAAGGAATCCAATGTTGAAACAGCATGTTTCATTGTATTCCAGTCCGACTTGGATCCCATCACAACTCCTACAAGTGGTTTCGAATCATTCATACTAAGAACTCGCCTTTTAGTTTTTGATCTGGCCTATAATCGACTGATCTTTGTGAATACTTTGTAAGAATCAAACTTCTTGGCTACAGCAATCTGATTAAATGGTAGTTCTTCTTCCCTTTCCGAAGAACAAAGAAGCGACCGTCAGCCGCATTTTCAGCTTCAAGTCTACTGTCTATATCAGTTACACGTATGTTATTCAAGTAAAGCCCTCCTCCCTCTATTGCCCTCCGAGCTTCACTTCGGGACTGAGCGAGGCCTGCATTGGTCACCACATCAAGCAGACTCAAACCTTCACCTGACAAATCAGATTCAGATATCTCACTCGACGGTACATCCGAAAAAACATCCTCGATCTCAGAAGCCTTCAAACCTTCCATTTCCCCTCCAAAAAGCACTTTCGTTGCAATCCGAGCTTTTGACAAACCATCCTGTCCATGGACTAAACCCGTTATTTCTTCGGCCAATTTTCTGTGAGGAATCCGCTCATGTGGTCTTTCATTATGGACGCTTTCCAGGTCTTGTATAACTTGCGCTTCTAGTAGAGTGAACTGTTTCAAATATTTTATGACAGCAGAATCATCTACATTCATCCAGAATTGATAAAATCTGTATGGAGAGGTTCTTTCCGGATCAAGCCAAGTTGTTCCAGCCTCTGTCTTGCCGAATTTATTGCCTTCAGGACCTGTCACTAAGGGATATGTGATCCCGTATGCTTTTTTGTTTCGTGCCTTACGAATCAGTTGAATGCCCGCAGTGATATTACCCCACTGATCACTCCCACCCATCTGAAAAGTACATCCATATTTTTCATTCAGGGCCAAAAAATCATAGGCCTGCAATAGCACATAGCTGAACTCGGCAAACGAAATCCCAGTATCCTCATCTTTCACACGTCTTCTTATGGATTCCTTATTTAAAAGAGAGGTTACGGAGAAATACTTTCCCACGTCCCTAAGGAAATCCACCATCTGCAGATCAGCTAGCCAAGTAGCATTATTCACAGTTCGAGCGGGGTTCACAGAGGAATCGAAATCCAGAAAATGTTCAAGTTGTGTCCTTATACCGTTGAGGTTCTCTTCAACTTGGTCTTTAGGAAGTGCTGGTCTTTCTTCGGTTTTCCCAGAAGGATCGCCAACCAACCCCGTCTGCCCTCCAAGGAGAACCAAAGGACTGTGACCCATCCTTTGGAGGTGTACCAACCCCATTATCGGCATCAAAGATCCAACGTGCAGGCTCGATGCAGTCGGATCAAATCCTATATAGGCCTTGATCGACCCTTTTCCTAATGCTTCGTCAGCGCCTTGAGTAGAATCCTGAAGCATTCCACGCCAGCGGTACTCTTCTAATAAGTTCATCTAACCCTTGTAGACTCATGATTCACGCTACTTCAATACCAAAGTATACTCTGATATATAGCATTAACAACTCCAGCTTAAATCCTGCTGCCGTCCAGAATCTCGAGGATCGCCTTACGGTTTATTTTTCCATTTGTATTCATAGGGATTTCAGGGGCATAACTCAAAAGCCGAGGCACTTCGGATTTAGAAAGAGAACCCTTCAGAGCCTCTAGGATTATCGCTTTGTCCAAGGATTCCCCAGATTGAGTGACCACTAAGGCACCGACCACTTCCCCCCAGACTGCATCGGGGAAACCTATGACCGCCGCATCGTAAACTCCTGGGATACTCCGGATCTCTTCCGCTATTTTCAGAGGATCCACATTGACTCCACCCGTAATGATGATATCCCGTTGTCGACCAATCACCCACAAATGCCCCTCTTCATCCAATTTCCCTAAGTCCCCCGTTGCAAACCAGCTGCCCTCATGGGACATATTACCTATGACAGTAGGTCCACGAACCCAGATCTCTTGATCCTCGGCGATCTTTACTTCTACACTCTCTATGGGAGCGCCTACTGTCCCTGGTTTTTGTTTGACTAACTCAACCGATGCGGTAGCAACCTGAGAGCAGGTCTCCGTCATGCCGTAAGTTGAGGCTACTGGATAACCCGCTGCTAAAGCTCTAGTCAAAAGAGAACTGCTCATTGGAGCCCCCCCAATTATCAGAGCCTTAAGCGTCGCAGGAATAGGCTTTTCATCTCTTGACTCCAGGAGCTGATAGAGCATAGTTGGAACTAGTGAAGTATGACTGATACCATAACTGTCGATCATATCAACCAGGTTGTGAATCGAGAAATACCCTTTCACCAATAGTGCCGATCCTGTCCAAGCAGATCTATGAATGAGAGCTAAGCCGCCGATATGGGCCAGTGATAGAGAAGCATACCACCGGTCTTCAGTACTCAAACCCAACCGAAGTTTCACAGAACCTGCACTGTGATCTAAACTCTGATGCATGATGGGAACAATTTTTGAAGCTCCATCAGTTCCTGAAGTTGAAAGTAAAGCTGCCGGAAATTCACACGTCTTCTCTGGCTTGATACATCTGCTTCGGCTTAGATCTGAACTTTTGATCGTCCAGCCCCTGGCTTGGCCAGTCAGATTCACTGAATCATAGCGATGCTCGTATTTCCCAAAGTACCAGTCCAGTGTTGGCCCGTCTTGCTTCGACAATAGAACGATTTGGGGATTCAACTTCTCAATGGCAGCACCTTGTAACCCTAACCGAGGATTGACTGGAGCTATGGTTGAACCCGTTCTAAAAACTGCATGAACATATTGCACAGCCAAAGCATCTACTTCGCTGGCAAGTGCAATAGTAATTCCAGGTCCAGCCCCAAGGTCCAACAATTGCGATGCCCGTTCCTCCACCGCATCGTCCAATTCTCTATAAGTCCAAGAATTTTCTCCGTCATCCAAAGCTAATGCATCTGGATTTTCCTGGGCGATCCTTCGGATACTATCGATCAACCAACTAACAAACCAAATGAAAGAGATGCCGCATAAACACCGACCATTCTTGCAGTACTCGGCAGGGCCAACATCAAAACCTTAGGGTCATTAGAACCCATGATCAACCTGAGTGGAGAAATTGCAAACATAAACGTCAACAAGGCGACTAGTACACTCCAGTATCCTGGCCAGTCAAAACTGGTTGCACCGATGACTGGGGTTATCAATGCTATGATCAACAGTACAACGTACTCTACACGACTAGCCTTCAGTCCCATACGGACCGCTAAAGTATTCTTACCAGCTACTTTATCAGTTTCAATATCTCTCATGTTATTAGTTATCAAGATCAGAGTAGTTAGTGCTCCAATACCCACCCCTGCCAAAACTACATCTCCTGCAAGCATCCCAGACTGAACCCAGTAGGTCCCTCCAACAGCGACTGGTCCAAAGAAGACGAAGACAAAAATGTCACCTAGACCGTTGTACGCAAAGGCAAGAGGCCCCGCTGTATAACCCACTGCACAAAGGATCGAAACAGATCCTATTACTGCGACAACCCAACCCCCAATCCCCACCAGATAAACACCAAACAAGAGAGCCAACACCAATGAGAAAACCATTGCATATTGTATCTTCTTAGGATCTATCAATCCCGCCTGGGAAACCCTGGTGGGCCCTATTCGGTCCTCGTTATCTGCACCCCTAACAAAGTCATAATAGTCATTTGCCAAATTGGTCCCTATCTGTATTAGAATAGCGGCTAAAAGGGTCGCAATGCTGGGAAAGAATTCAAAAAATCCATCCGAAATAGCCAGGCTGATCCCGATCACAACGGGTGCTATGGAAGCTACAAGTGTTTTAGGCCGAATAGCTTCCATCCAAACCGGGACTCCAGATCGATTCATTACCAAGGTAGCCAGGGAAATTTACGAAAGTCTGGTTTTCGTTTCTCAAGGTATGCATTCTTAGCTTCCTGAGCTTCCTCAGTCATGTAGAAAAGTAAGGTTGCATTACCAGCTAACTCCTGGATCCCTGCTTGTCCATCCACATCAGCGTTGAAAGCCGATTTCAGAAGTCTTATCGCAAGAGGGCTTTTTTCGAGGATCTCTTGTGCCCAAGCCAATCCTTCAGATTCCAAGTCTTCCAGAGGTACCACTTTGTTGACCATCCCCATTTCACAAGCCTCTTCAGCAGTGTAGAAACGGCATAGGTACCACATTTCTCTAGCTTTTTTCTGGCCAACCATACGAGCAAGAAATGACGCACCAAATCCACCATCAAAACTACCTACTTTCGGACCAGTCTGACCAAATTTAGCTCCTGCAGCAGCTAATGTAAGATCGCAAACAATATGCAGAACATGACCACCACCTATGGCAAATCCAGGGACCAGGCAAATGACCGGCTTCGGCATACTCCGAATATATCGCTGTAACTCCAACACATTAAGACGAGGTACTCCATCTCCACCAACATATCCAGAGCTCCCTCTCACTTTTTGGTCACCCCCAGCACAAAAAGCATGGACACCATCTTTGGATGGTCCCTCTCCCGTAAATAGCACTACACCAATCGAGGTGTCCTCACCCGCATTTTTAAACGCCTCTTGTAATTCCAACAAGGTCTCTGGCCTGAAAGCATTTCGGACTTCGGGACGGTTAATCGCTATCCTGGCTACCCCATCGGTCTTCTTGTAAGTAATGTCGACATATTCCTTTACTGTACTCCATTGTGGTTCACTCATTCTGCTTTCCTGGAAAGTGTGTAGTCAGTAATTGTCTTTATATTCAACCATGGGCTGTTTGACATCTACGATATTAAAGCAATTCGTCGATCCTGCTATTGACCGCCTCAACGATTTCTCGGTGACAACGCCAATTTTCTTCACGATCAACCTGAATCTCCAAAATCTTAGGTCCTTTTTCTATTACAAGATCAGAGAAAACTTCAGCTAGCCCAGATAGATCTACAACCTTTCTATAAGGAATTCCATAAAGTTCAGCTGCGGCTTCAAATTCCAGAGCATGCGGAGTTGTAAAATACGATGTGAATTCAGGCTCATACTCCCGAATTGGAAGCTTATGAAAAATCCCACCTCCATCGTTATTGATGACAACCATGACAATATTTAGCTGGTATTTTGCAATGGATAGGAGTCCATTCATATCATGACAAAATGCTATATCACCCAAGACGGCGACTACTGGAACATCAAATTCCTCATTTGAAAGACCCTCTGGTATATTTTCTTCTTTTAATCTATTCATGCGTGACCCAGCGATCCCCGCAACTGTTGAAACGATCCCGTCGATGCCACTAGCGCCCCTATT
>DUCW01000189.1:363-3185 GCA_012959595.1 Gemmatimonadota bacterium | reverse complement strand
GCCACAGACGTTCAAAGCCTCTGTCCTATCAGATCCGAACACATCCAGATCTCTAATCGGCATGGAATTAGATACAAAGAGGACAGCATCAGAAGGAACCAATCCTTCAATCGATCTAATAATATTCCCCTCAAAATATCTCTTGGAGTTCTCTAGCAAGACATTCTCCACGGCTCTATCAAATTTTTCCCACCCTTCTCTCCATTCCAGGTTAACCTTACCCCTTGTATTTAGATCGTTCAAGGAACTGAGGAAGGATTCTTCATCCGAGGGGACGTAGTGCGAGGAAACGGCCAAGTGATCTCCCCAATTATTCCCTGCAGAAATGACTATTTGCGGTACTTCCCTACACTCTTGAAGGAAAGTGGAGACGGTTTCTGACATTGGAGTAATGCCGATTCGTACGATTAAATCGGGCCTCAATACCTCCCTTAATCGAGAATGGTTACAGATTAAATGAGCTTTGCTAATCCTGAGATTTTTTCCATTGGGACCAAAACGGACTCCAGAAAGAGGATCAGCAAGAATAGGAAATCCCGACACTTTAGAAAACTTATGAATCGCCTCTGCTCCACTCTCAGTTTTCAAACCTCCGCCCACGACGATTAAACCTCTTTCGGCTTGCTCAATCAAACTTTGTATTTCCCCAATCTTAGAAGACGATACCCTACGACTGGCTCTTGTAATTGTCACAAAAGGTTTCCCTTCGGGACGCCCATTCAGACCTATGGAGTCTCTAAGTCCGCCCCCGTGACTCAGTCTAATTTCCATTTCTTCAGGTTCCAGTGGCTTTTCAAACGCAAAATTCACGTGTACTGGCCCAGGATTAATACCTTGGGTCTCCCAAAAAGCTCGACAGGCTATAGTTCGAATTCTCTCCAAGTCACGCCATTTAGGTTCCCCTAGCTGAAAATGATTTCTTACATGTGATCCATATAACTTGAACTGATCAATGGTTTGGTTAGCGTCGGTGCCTCGGAGTAGCGGAGGCCGATCTGCTGTCAACATTAAAAGAGGAACCCCACTTTGGTGGGATTCAACCACCGCTGGTAACAAATTGGCTGCCGCAGTCCCAGACGTGGTAATAACGGCACATGGTGTTCCCGAATCCTTACCGACTCCCAGTGCAAAAAAGCCTGCACACCGTTCATCCAGATGAGTCCATATCTTAAATCTATCATCCCTCGCACATGCCATGACTAACGGAGTGGATCTAGATCCAGGTGCTAAAGCAATATTGCCAACACCTAGACGTGCTAACTCGTCAACAAATGCTCTAGACCACGCTGTAGTAAGGCCTGAATCGTCCATCCCTAAGCGTTCATCTCTACCCGATTTTCCGCAAGTGCTTTGGTGACTGAGCTAAACTTGACATTAGTCTCTTCCCACTCAGCACTGGCATCAGAACCAGCTACAATTCCTGCCCCAGCGAACAAACGCCAACTGTTACCATGCACTACAGCACAGCGAAGTGCGGGAACAAATGCGGCATCCCCATCAGTATCAAACCAACCCACAGGACCAGCGTACCAGCCCCTTTCAAAAGGCTCTTCCTCACTGAGGAAATGAAGTGCTGTCTCCCTAGGAAACCCACAAACGGCAGGTGTAGGATGCAGTGCTTCCAGAACCTGTAAGGCTTCTGTTCCTTGCCGAAGTTTCGCTTTGATCTCTGTTTCTAAATGTTGCATTTCATCTAAAATCAGTACGTGAGGGGATCCCTGAGCGTCGACATCTTCGACTAAAGTCCCCAAACGAGTCAATATATCATCACGCGTGATACAATGCTCTACCGCATCCTTAGCACTCGCTAACAAACCCTCCGCAAGCATTTGCTGTTCCTTCACATCCTGTCCACGGGAGGCAGTACCCGCAACTGCAGTTGCCTGAAACTGTCCCTTAGAAACCCTGGTCACTGTTTCAGGAGCTGCTCCCAAAAAATAAGAGTCTCTATCTGGCTTGAATAGGAAGATGTGACTACCACGATTGGCTTTCCAAAGTTTATCAACTACGTCTACAGGATTCACATAGTGTTTGGTGACAAGATCCTGAGTTCTTGCGAGCACTACTTTGGAAAGTATTCCATCACCTATATAACGCAGAGCCTTATCAATCATGGATTGCCAAATTGTTCGGTCGAAATCTTCCTTTTTCTGGAGGCCAACAGTTTCTTTTCCAGCTAAATTTTCCTTACAGTGTTCTCTCGAATCCTTACAAACACTTTCAGCTGTATGCAGTAACTGCACTCGCACCTGCTCCAGATCTATACGCTCAGGATTGAAGACAACTCTCGCCGTCAAACGGGCTGACTGCCTCCGACTACCCTCTAGTTCAAGCTCTGGTACATGAAATAATGCCGCTGGGAATCCCTCCCAAGCACCTCTGGCTTTATGATGGTCTCCAAAAGAAAAACCTCCATAAAGCCTCATCGGTTGGGAACTGACATCAGTCAATTCTAACAATCGTTCCGCCTGGTCACGAATTTCACCGAATCGATCCTGGTTAACATGGATTCCGTCAGAAGATAGAATTCCTACAGCCCCTGAGTGAGCAATCCAACTGTCACCCTTAGTCCATAGGCCACATTGCTCTGAATCATTGTGCCTCAGAAATCCTATGGGATCCACCCCTACAGCATTGATGGTCACCGAAGCGATCTTAGTCTTTCCAGTTTGGATAGTTTTTAAGTTTGGCATAAATCCGTAACTTGGAAGCAGATTAGAATTTTAGTTTTAATAACTCACTTGAATCAAAATTAACAGACGCCAATATATGAGAAAGTTGGTTATAACCAAGAGAACGAACCTTCAGGCACAGGACAATTT
>DUCW01000189.1:0-313 GCA_012959595.1 Gemmatimonadota bacterium | reverse complement strand
CAATTTCTCGCATCATCAGGCAATTGCCTCCATCTTATAGGCCATGGGCCAATCTAAACTCGACATTGAAAAGGCAAACATCACAGTGGGCCTTTTCGTTTCCTGCATGGTGGATGTACTCTATCCACAAGTAGGCGTCGCCACAGCAAAGTTGTTAGCCGACCAGGGTGTTGACATTGTGTTTCCTGAGAACCAAACCTGCTGTGGACAACCGATCTTCAATGCCGGCCAACAAGAGGAATCTTACATTCTGGCCGCCAATTTTCTAGAAATTTTTGCCCCCATGCTTGAACGGAAAGAAATCTCTGCCATT
>DUCW01000188.1:1089-2345 GCA_012959595.1 Gemmatimonadota bacterium | reverse complement strand
TCAGCTGATATGAAGGCTCCTGGCAGTGGGTCTTCATCGAGCGCTCGCCAAGACACGAGCTCAGTATCTCTATGCGTTCGAGGGGAGCGAGTGGTGCTGAGCATCGAAATAGCTTCTAAAAGATTAGATTTCCCTGATCCGTTTTCACCATAAATTATATGAATGCCTGAACTGGGTTCCCAGTGAAACCTGTGGAAGGAGCGATAATCCTTAAGTATTAATTTGGTGATTTCCATTCTAGGTACCGGCGATTTGTTACACCCAAATTCCCGATTTTTCCTCCCAAAAAAATTGAACTAAGACGCCGAATGCGTCCCTCGGGTGAATAAATGTTTCACGCCAGAGGGCCCCATCGGTTATACCCTCTCTGCCACCGAATACACTCACGCCATAGTTTTCGCATGCAGCTAAAGCTTGTCCAAAGTCAGAGACTTGAAATGTTAGATGGTGCAAGCCAGGCCCACGTTTGTCCAAAAAGTCATATAGAAAGGAATCATCTCCGTGGGGTTCTAGTATTTCAATTCGAGACTGCTTAGTTGGCCAATTAAGTACATGTGAGCTGAACTGAACTTTTTGGTCTGTGTCATTTGAGTTAGTTCCGAGTGGGGATTGATAGATTGTAGAAAGTCCGAAAAATTTTTTGTACCAGCTCGCAGTGTGTTCGAGAGATTCTGTAACATGGCACACATGGTTCAGTGCTGTAATTCCTAGATGGGAGATCTCTGTGTCGAGGAATCCTGGAGCCTGATTCCAAGGAGATGTAGATTCATACAGCTGGAATAACACACCTTGTCCACCTTCGCGCGGGTGAATGTAGGCATATTTTGTACCTTCCTCATCAATGGTTTCTCCCCAGGGAGTGATCCCTTCCGATCGAAGGAAATCAGTGCTTTCTTTTATAGATGGGACCTGAAATGCTATGTGATGAAGTCCGGGACCATGTGGCCCATCTAGAAAAGAATGAAGGTACGAGTCGGCATCAGCAGGTTCTATTATTTCGAGGGCGATTTTTGAACTACCAGGTGCTTCTAGTGTCAGTCCGTTTAGCCCAGAACTACCAGTAAAGGTAATAATTTCACGAAAACCAAATAGGTTTTTCCAGAGCTCGGACACGGGACCGACTGCTCTGGCGGCAATACTTACGTGATCCCATTGCAAGGTGTCGATCATATGCGTTCTGATGTGACCCTAGGTTATCTTCGACCACTGATTTGCTTTGTTTTATGCTCAACATAATCGACCAGTATATATTCTCC
>DUCW01000188.1:0-1079 GCA_012959595.1 Gemmatimonadota bacterium | reverse complement strand
AACTGGTCAGGGGTTGAGAAAAATACACGACCGCCATTTAGCTTGGCAATTTGGTTAACGAACTCTTTAAGCGAATAACTTCGATCTAGCATGAATGTGTTAATCGTGACTTGTTTCTGCGTGAGTCTTTTTACGGCCTTTAAGGTTTCTCTAATGGTTACTGGACTGGGCGGATAGGAGAACTGGGATCGACCATTTTCCATATGCGCGGTTGGCTCGCCGTCAGAGACCATAAGTATTTGTTTGGAACTGCCAGAATGCCTGGCAAGTAGGCCCTCCGCGAGCATAAGTGCATGGTGCATATTTGTGCCTACGACCGATTCGTCCCAGCTGACGAAGGGAAGTTCGTTTGGCTTCAGTTCACGGGCATATGCATTAAAACCCACTACATAGAAGGTGTCTCGGGGATACTGGGCCTTAATTAGATTTTGAAGTGCCAGAGCCACCTTTTTGGCTGCGACGAACGACCCGCGCAATGCCATTGACCACGATAGATCAACAAGAAGAACGGTCGCCGTCGTAGTCTGCAATTCAGACCGGTAAATTTCGAAATCATTGGGGTCCAATTGAACAGGTGAGCCTCGCCCTTCTCGTTCAAGCGCATTCATGATTGTTTGTTTCATGTCCAAGTGAAACGGGTCACCAAATTCGTATGGCTTACTCTCGTCTAGTCGTTCACCTTGTCGCCCGTTCTCTGGCACCTGGTGATTGCCTACGGTTCCTAGTTTAAGTTGCCTAAATATCTCCCGTAGCGCGTTCTCCCCAATCATCCTTGTACCTCGTGGAGTTAATCTCCATTCGTCACCGTCTTTCTGGATATAACCGGCATCCTCAAGCGCGTCCACTAGGTTTTTAAGAGATTCAAATTCATCCACGGTATCTCTGCCGAGTATTCTTTCGAGCTGATCCAGATCAACCCCGTCCATTTCACCTCGATATTGGGCCCGCTCTAGTGACTTTTCAAGTGAGTCCATATCGTTCATTTGCTTCATCAAATCAGAGGCAGCTTCGAGACTTATATCTTCACCACCGCGGAAAGGGTACTGGGTACCATTTTTACCAGAGTTAAGGAATGAGAG
>DUCW01000187.1 GCA_012959595.1 Gemmatimonadota bacterium | reverse complement strand
ACTCTTGGAGTGATCAGACCTTAATATCGCCGCCAGGATCTCGTTTTTTGAGATCTTGCACGATCTCTTCTGCCTCATTCTCTTTCTGTACCTCAATGCTCTCATCCAAGACGGCTGAACTCCACACTGGTTGATCCTTCCGTTCGAACACATGAAGAATTGATTTCTCCTTCATACCTTCGGGAAGTTTTTTCAAATTTACCTCGACAATTCTGTTGCTCGTATCGGATACTAGTACAACCACCTCTCCTTCGATACGATCCACGGCCCAGATTCGTTTATTCATGCTACTCCCCTCCAGAACGGATCTCATATTGACCATCCAGATACCCGAGAATGGTGACTGGGCCATGTTCGCGAGTCGTCAAGAGAGTATCGGAAACAGTTTTATAAGCTTGGACTGCTTCAGAATGAGGATGGCCGTAAGTATTCGCACCAACGGAAATCACGACCACCTCTGGCTGTGTGTTTTCCAAAAAATCGCGTGTGAACCCATTGCTACTACCATGGTGGGGTGCTTTGAGAAGGGTGACGTCTGGAACTACCTGTTGTTCGACCCAATGGGTAAGCTCTTCGATTTCCGAGTCGCCACTCAGGAATGCGACAAACGAACCGTATCGCACCACCAACCCAACAGAGCGATTATTCAGATCTGTGGATCCAGCAGGAAGTAATGGAAGCACCTGGATCTCCGCACCGCCCAACTGGATAGTGCGGGACTCAGCAACGAGATACGTAATCTCCGTCCGTTGTTGCAGGGTCTCCATCAGCTCCCGGTAGGTAGCCGTGGTGTGCGTGTCCCCATTATCCATATAGAACCCTACAGGATACGTATTCATCACACTGACCATTCCACCGATATGATCCGCATGTGGGTGAGACGCTACTAACAAATCAATCTGTTCAACGTCAAAATTGCTTAGTCCATTCGGCAGTTCATCTGGCCCTGCATCGATAAGGGCAGTCGACCCTTCGGGGGTTCGAATCAAGACTGCGTCGCCTTGACCCACATTGAGGAAAGTTATCTGGATCGGTTCCGAGTCAATCTCTTGGACGCTGACCGGATCTGCTGCTACGCAGTTCAGCGAGACAATCAACGCTGACGACAGCCAGAACGCTTTCCAGTGCCATCGTTGAGATATTTTCATTTTCCCTTCACCTTCGAGGTTGTAAACGCTCCAAAGTTTTCGGCAATTGAACCTTTATCAGGTACAAACCAGCGACAGTAGCTCCAAGGGTTACAAAGAGCACCAGCCCCCAGAATAATGACCAAAGTTGACTTTGGTCCAGGACAGGAGTCGCTAAAGGCACAACGATACGTGTAAGAATTTCCGCAATCAATGCTGCCATTAATCCAACATACGACCAGGACATCCAGTTAGAGTGCCATACCATCCAATTGTTTCTGGGTCGACGCGTGAGAACATGGAACATAGCCATACTCACCGTAATGGCACTCAATAGTGCTGCCCAGTGCAAACCGTTGAAGCTGCCCGTCAAATCATATATAGAGAAAGACGTGACGATCATACCCGTCATGGATGTGAAATAGATATGACCAAAGGTACGATGCCAGCGAGTTCCCTTAGTCTTCAGAAAAACAATCGCACCAGCCACGATAGCGATCAATGAAAAAACAGTGTGAACTTGCCCTAAGACACCCAAGTCAGTCGTCCTCGTTTCCCGTATTTTCCAGGTGTTCGTCAATTGTCCTGGAACAGTGATCTGAACCTTCCCGCCATTCGCCCTCTTGAATCAACTGATAACAGATTCTGCCGGTTTTAGTGTCCAAAATCCACCAGTATGCGACGTCTTCACCGTCGTTGGTTCCATCGTGTTCGGAGATCAATTCGTAGCGACTATCTTCGAGCAGTAGATCATAGTCTTCCAGACCGTATCCCTCACATCCGAACATCACCAGGCCTACAACCAACAGCAAAACCTTTTTCATCAGAACCTCCAGTTAAACATCACCGTCTGGAAATCTAAAATTCGAATTCAATGCTGGAAGGACAGTCCTCTTCCAATCCCACAGTCCTCGTGTATTCCCTTGTGGCAAATTCATACAAACAGGTCTTTATATCTCCGGATATTGATTCGCCATTCAGCTCCGCGCTTCCACCCATGGGGTCAGGTAGATCCACGCACTTATATAGAACTACCCCGAAAGTGATCGCCAACAATACCACCATTAATTTCTTCACAGGTAATCTATCCTCACTCCGCAGTAGCACATTATAAACCTAGTCATAAGTAAAAACTTCTTCTAAAGGGATTTCAAATACGTTCGATATCTTAAAAGCAACCTCTAGTGACGGGGAGTATTTATATTTTTCAATGGCAAATAAAGTTTG
>DUCW01000186.1:1940-2359 GCA_012959595.1 Gemmatimonadota bacterium | reverse complement strand
TCTCGGTCATGTCTCGTATTGCCTCATCCAAAAATGTTACCATACGCTCAGGTGTTAACTGATAGCAACCATGCTTCTCCAATCCTTGATTCTCCGTTGCAATGTTCGCATGGTGCCTCGTCGCACGCAGCAGGGTCCCTGACCAGTATCAAGAAAGTACGGAACACAATAAGTGTTTTTAGGTCTATCTCATGGGATAGGCGGCGAACGTTCTAGTTTCGATGCAAATTCTAGACAAACCAACGCACAGTGGAATAATGAAATGATAGTAAGGGGGTACGAATGAACCAAAGCAAAGACGAGCTTTTTACTAGGGACCCAAAGTGGAAAAATCAACTCTTTGATTCGGAGTCAGTAGGCGAGTATTTAAATAGGTATGCCACGCGTCTTTCGGAAGTATTGCTGGATATTGACGCATC
>DUCW01000186.1:1418-1883 GCA_012959595.1 Gemmatimonadota bacterium | reverse complement strand
CTGGTGTCCAGAAATAATCAAATGCTTATTCCCGAACTTATCATCCAGAGCATCCTTCAGTGAGGACCCATTCTTTGTCCTCCGAATCATCCGTTGTCACGGCGTTTGCCAACGATTTTGGTTACGACAAGGTTTTTTCTGGTCAGCTAAGAATGCTAGGTTCAACCGGAGATCTCCTTATATTGATCTCGTCTTCAGGAAATAGTCAAAATGTCCTGGAGGCGGCACAAGAGGCCAAAGAATTGAGAATCCGAACCATTGGTTTCACAGGGTTCTCCGGTGGAGAATTAAAGTCCATGGTTGATGTTAATCTTCACGTGCCTGCTGACAACTATGGAATAGTAGAAGATTCTCATCAGGCATTGATGCATGTTTTTGCGCAGCATCTGGATCAAGTGCGGCGAGGGCCATAGCCCGACTTAACACCTATTTTATTTACTCATATCACGTTTCATATATGATCAA
>DUCW01000186.1:363-1294 GCA_012959595.1 Gemmatimonadota bacterium | reverse complement strand
GGGTATGGACAAGATGTTAATCTTAGTTGGCTACAAATATTCAAAAATTACAGACCATTTAGGTTCATCGATAAAGACAGAAAATGGAAAGGCGAAAATTGAATATTCCGTCGGGAATGTTGAAAACAAGACGGGTCGAAGGCTTTTAGACGCCTATCATTTGTTGGATGAAAATTTCATGCTTCTCTATGGGGACAATTATTGGCCGATTGAATACTCTCAAATGACAGCTCAGTTTGCAGATAGCGGAAAGAAAGTGCAAACCACGGTATTTAGCAATTTCGATGGTACAGGAGAGTATGGTTTAGAGAATAACATCGAGGTGACTTCCTCTGGTGTCGTAAAAAGGTACGACAAAAGTAGAAAGTCAGACGGTCTCAATGGTGTTGACATCGGGTACTTCCTATTATCTAAATCATCTTTCAATTCTAACATCGAAGGGAACATATCTTTTGAAGAGGATATATTGCCTAGTTTAGTCGCAGTAGGGGAAGTGGGTGCCTATGTCACCGATGAACAATATTATTACATTACGGATGCAAAAAGTTTAAAGAGTTACGAAGACTACGCTTCTAAAACTGGATTGAAGCCAGATCTTCTGGGCCACTGAAAGCGAGGGTAAATTGAGCAAGAAAAGAGTACTAATTACGGGTGTGACAGGTTTTGTAGGGTCTCATTTGGCTGATTTCTGCCTAAAAAGGGAGATGCATGTTGTTGGTTTGAAACGCTATCATCTTTCCAATATGAAAAATGTTTTTCATATCGAAAATCAAATCGAATGGATTGATTGCGATATGATAGATGGGAAATCGGTGGAAATAGCCGTGGCTAAGGCAAATGCCGATGTGATATTTCATATGGCGTCTCAAAGTTTTGTCAGTCCATCTTGGGACCATCCTTTACTTTACATGGATGCGAATTATAAGATGAC
>DUCW01000186.1:0-353 GCA_012959595.1 Gemmatimonadota bacterium | reverse complement strand
GAGGCTGCACTTCGCTGTAAATCTAGTGCGAGAATTCATATTCCAGGCTCGGGAGAGGAATATGGCGATATACCTGAGGAAGAATTGCCTATTACCGAGACGACGAGTCTGAAAACAGTGAACCCATACGCGGTTTCTAAAGTGGCTCAAGATCTAATCTCCTATGTTTATTATCGTTCGTATGGGTCTCCAGTCATTCGAACACGGGCGTTCAACCACGAAGGACCCCGGCGGGATAAGGTTTTTGGAATTCCCTGGTATGCTTATCAAATTGTCAAAATTGAGCGTGATTTGCAAGAGCCGTTGCTCAAAACTGGTCATTTAGATGATCTCAGAAACTTTACTCATGTTCG
>DUCW01000185.1 GCA_012959595.1 Gemmatimonadota bacterium | reverse complement strand
CAGGAGAAACGAATTGATCCTCAAAATGGAAGCAAGTACTTATCAGGAAGGGATCAGTAAAAACTATTTCGAACTTTATAAATAAGAAAAATAGAAGACCAACGTTATCTTGTACTTTAGCATCCAATTATGAAAATCACAAACACTATAACGATCCTTCTGCTAGCAATGTTAGTTGGGGTATCCAGCCCATCCAGTGCACAAACGCCAGACGGAACTACGGGCCGGAATCTAGACCAAATCGTTGGTTTTGTTGGTGATGAAGTAATTCTTAAATCTGAAATTGAACTCCAGTACCAATCTCAAGCTTCAGTTGCGTTCCAGGGATATACTGAGGAGCAGGCAAAATGTCTCATTATGGAAGATAATCTCTTTCAGAAATTGTTAATTAACGAGGCCCGGGTTGACAGTGTGGAAGTTTCCGACGAGCAGGTAGATGGGGAGTTGGATAGAAGGATGCGTTATTTTGTGGATCAAATAGGATCTGAGCAGCAACTCGAGGACTACTACGGGAAGTCAATTCTAGAGATCAAGAGTGAGTTTCGGGAAATGATTGAGCATCAACTTTTGGTGCAAAAGATGAGAGCAAGGAACACGGAGAATATTAAGGTGACACCTGCTGACGTTAAAGCGTATTTTTCTGGTATTCCTGAGGATAGCCTGCCCTACATAAATTCTGAAATTGAGTTTGCCCATATCGTTAAGAAGCCACCTATTGGTGAAGAAGAAAGAGAACGGATCAAATCCAAGCTGGAAGACCTGAGGCGGCGAATAGTGAATGGTGAGGATTTCGGAATGTTGGCCTACATGTATTCCGAAGACCCTGGTTCTGCAAAGCAGAATGGTGAGTTGGGGCCCGTGGAAAGGGGAGCGCTGGTGCCCGAGTTTGAAGGCGTGGCATTTAACCTGAAAGGGGAGGAGGTCTCTGAAATTATCGAGACAGAGTATGGATACCACATTATGCAGCTAATAGAGAGGATTGGAGAACGTGTCAATGTTCGGCACATACTCCTTACACCACAAGTGTCAAGTGTGGATTTGAAGAATGCAAGAGAAATACTGGACAGTATTCAGCAAGCTATGTTAACTGACACCCTTACATTTGCTGAGGCGGCTGAGAAATTTTCTGATGAAGAAGAAACCAGAATGATAGGAGGGAAGATGATCAATCCTCAAACCGGTTCTACCAAATTTGAACCCTCTCAGGTTGATCCCATGCTGCTGTTTAGTATTGACAAGATGAAGGTTGGTCAAACTTCCGAGCCGGTATTGATGAGAACCAGCGATGGGAAGGAAGCCTATCACTTGATAAAGTTGATCAGGAGAACCGACCCACACCGAGCCAGCCTTGAACAAGACTACCAGAAGCTGCAGGCTGCGGCCCTGGAAGAGAAGCAAAGCCATGCAATCACTAAGTGGATTGCTAAAAAACAGGCAGACACCTATATCAAGATTGGTGAGGAATACAGTGGCTGTACATTTACGAGTAGCTGGAAGGGACTCCAGTGAGCTTTTTTACTATGCTATGAGGTGTCTAATTACTGTATTTCTATTATTGAGTATGGTCGTTGTGTTAAGAGCACAGCCCGTAGGTGTAGACTCCGTTAAAAAACAACGTATTCTATTAGGGATAGTATCTCAAGCGAATATCGCTGATTCCATCTGGTACCGGGAAAATTATAGTTTAGAGGAGGTCTCTGTGGAGGCCCTAAATACCATCAACAACTTCTCGAAGGAGGTGACGGTAGAGGCGTTCTTCGGAACATGGTGTGATGACAGCAGATACTGGGTTCCGGCTTTCATAGGTCTAATTGACAAAACGGAGCTTGCAGATCAGGTTTCTTTAGTGGCACTGCCGCGCTCAAAAAAGACAGCGGAAACAACCAAGCTCAAGGAAATAATTGAAAGGGTTCCTACGTTTGTCTTCTGGCGGGATGGCCAGGAGATAGGGCGGATTGTAGAAACTCCGAAAGTTTAACTGGCGGAGGATATGATCAGGATCATCAGGCAGTGATGAATATGTTATTTGAACCGTGTCAAGATAGTAGTGAATACATCGCTCAGCATTTCAAGTGACCTATTCAAGGAAAATAGAATATTAGCAGATGATAAGATAGGATATTGATATATTCGTATCCTGATATAAAGCTAGAGAATGGACGATACACAGATTAATTTTGAGTCGGATGTGAAGGCGGTTGACAGTCTTGTTGAGAAATATAAAGCCTTGCACAGTGAAATTGGCAAGGTGATCGTTGGTCAGAGTGATGTGATAGAGGAAGTCAACCCCAGCGAGAGCAAGACCCCCGGAACCAAGCAGGTGCAGTCCGTAACCCGCACGATCGAGATCCTGCGCGCCGA
>DUCW01000184.1:393-2373 GCA_012959595.1 Gemmatimonadota bacterium | reverse complement strand
TAGATGTGTCCCGGGCTATTTCCAAGAGCCACCTGCAACCAAGACTGTACATCTGGATAACCAAATGAAACACTCTTGACTACGGGCATTTGTGTCGCCCCCAGTCTTTCTAATTTTTCTTCACCACCCCAAACAGCCAAGGTATTTAGATCTGGCCTGTCACTCCGTTCGTTTTTCATCGGCACCCTCAGTTACAATTCTTATCGATTGGTAAGACCACAGACACTCAAGGTCCTAAGGCCAAAATACAACCCTAAATCAAACCTTACCAGTTCTTTCCTTTAGGATTGTGTCCTCTATACGCTGATCCTACCTTGAGCTTCTTTCAAGGCAATCCTTAAAGGCAGAGATCCACCAATGTCAGAGTTTATGCAAAGTCCAGGCTGGGAAGTCATCTCAATCACAGTACTGTTACTGATCTTGAGTGGTTTCGTTCATTTCTGGATGACTAAATTCGGCAAGACAACTTGGATGAAAACCATCGGTGTTCTGCTGACCTTCACGCTCTACTGGATCTTCTTCGGGCTAGAGCATCCCCTGATCTTACTTCTGGTAGCACTCCTGACGGGATCACAGACCATGAATAGCTCAGCCTCCAGGAATATTTGAAGCAATGCAAATCCGAATTCTAGGGTACTTATTTTTACTTTGTTTCCTACTTGTAGGAATCTTACTGGGAGGAACATTCCCAGAACCTTTAGCGGTAGTATCCACCTTCGTAAACGCTGGGATAAACGTAGTCATCAAGCTTGTTCCAGTCTTGATTTTCCTGGCCTTGAGCCCAGCCATAGCCTCCCTAGCGGATAGTGGCCGAGCTAATTCACTGGTTGGATCGGTCATCTTATGGTACTTCCTTACTTCTCTTATGGCTGGATTTCTAGGCTTATCCTTGTCCGCGGTTCTGTTCAATATTCCTCTGTCAACACATACAGACCCATCTTCCAGAATAATCAACAATCTCTTTACTTCAGAAAGTGATCTTGCCGCTTCTAGACCATTGTTCGCCATATTTTTAGCAGTATGTTTCGGTTTTTTAGGATCTAAATGGAAGCGCTTACATGATTTTTTGGAGGGCATCCAGTCTCGGTTTTTTCAATTGGCCAAAAACTTAAGACTGGCCATAGTTCCCTTTATTTTATTACTTGGAATCTCTGTTGGAGTTCGTTTTGGAGCACAGCTAGGTCTAACCAACTACCTCTTGATGACCTGCTATACTTTACTGCTTTGCTTGACTTGGGCGAGCTTCTATTTTTTTGTCTTGCTGAGATTGGCTCCGACCAAATGCACCAAAGGTGTGATCAAAAACTACTACCTCCCAACAGCTGTTTTTGCAGCAGGAACATGTTCATCTCTCATCACTCTTCCTTTGAATCTGGTGAACATCAAGAAGCAAGGAGTCAGTAGCAAAATTGCTGACTTCGTTCTCCCAATTGGCTCGGTTATCAATCTCGATGCGAGTGCTCTCGCTTAGGTAGCGTACGCACCTTTCATTCTCTCCTATATTTTCGACATTCAAATAGGGATCACAAGTTTACTCATGGCCTGGCCAGCAATCGTTCTGTTCACTATTGCTGCTCCTGGCCTTCCTGCTGGGATGGGCACCGCACTTTGGAGTGCTACCTTTTTTGCCTCCGTGCTCAGTCTACCTGAAAATATAGCGTCTGAGTTTGTAGCCACCTGGATCGCCATGTCGAGTGGCATCCCAGACATGCTACGAACTGCACCGGAGATGGTTTTACCGCAATGATCATGGAACGATTCTATGGTGAATCGGAATAGCTAGATCCAGATTTTCACCTCTCTACTCCTTATCAATTCAAGATCCCCAATCCAATCATCTCATCTATTTTTTGTTTTATTTGAGTGTTGTAACTGTCACCTCCACTTGGTCTTTTGTTGAAAAGAGTCACATAGTTGATCCCGTTATCTCTCTGCATCGCCAATGCTTGAGTGCCAGGCAGGCTACCAGTATGATATCGC
>DUCW01000184.1:0-295 GCA_012959595.1 Gemmatimonadota bacterium | reverse complement strand
CAGACCCATATAAGCGACAGATCCTTCGTGATTCCATCCCCCGTCCGAGAAGAACACCGATGGTCCAGCGACATCGAAAACGTTCACCCCCTTGAAGCCCGCATCATACCAGGGTTCGCGGAAATCTCTGTCACGCAAGAAAGAGTGTCCTTGGATGACGTCACTTCTGTTGATCCCAATGGGGGTCAATACAGCCTCATGGACATAATCGATATAGTCTCGACCGGAAACTTTCTCTACGACCAATCCCAAGACTAAATAGCCCACATTTGAGTATACGAACTTTGAACCTGGA
>DUCW01000183.1:37271-73797 GCA_012959595.1 Gemmatimonadota bacterium | reverse complement strand
AGCCGCAGTAATGGTGGCACCTGAAGCTCCTATAGAGATTTGGTCGCTACCCGATCCCGAAATTCATTCGGGTGGTGTATTGTTGGAGACTGTAGCTAGTGAGGTTTGTGGGACAGACGTTCATTTATATAAAGGGAAACTAGCTGGAGTACCTTACCCCATAATACCAGGTCATGTGAGTGTTGGGAGAATTATTGAATCCTATAAAGTCGACAGAGATGCGATAGGGACACCTATTTGTAAGGGTGACTTGGTGACTTTCTTGGATGTTCATGAGGTCTGCGGATCTTGTTACCATTGTCTACTTAAGAAGCAACCTAATCGTTGCCCGAGCAGAAAAGTATATGGTATTACTTACGGTGCTGAAGACGGCTTGTTTGGAGGTTGGGCAGAACAAATATATTTACAACCAGGTGTGCACATTCTAAAACTTCCTGAAGGGCTTACGGCAGAAGATGTAATTGGGGGAGGCTGTGGACTGTTCACTGGTTTTGCGGCTGTTAGTCGGTCTGCACTGATAATGGGCGATACTGTTGTGGTACAAGGGTGTGGCCCAGTTGGTTTGTCAGCAGCAGCCTTCGCTAATCTTAGAGGAGCAGGCAGAGTTATTTTGATTGGAGAACCAGAGGCTCGATTGGCTTTAGGTGAAACATTAGGTGCTGATGTGGTTTTGGATTTGTCAGCCTTGGATCAAGAAGCTCTTTTTGAGGAGGTTAAGTGCTTAACAGCAGGCCGTGGTGCTGATGTGGTCATTGAAGCTTCAGGCAATCCTGTAGCTGTCTCGCAAGGGTTGGAAATGATCCGGGATGGCGGAACGTATGTAGTGGCTGGACACTACACCGATGCTGGAGAGGTTAAGTTGAACCCGCATTCAGATATCAATCGGAAACATGCTCTAATAAAGGGTCAGTGGGGAACGGAATTTCACCATTTAGTTGGAGCACTACAGCTTTTATCTAAACACCGTGGACGATTGCCTTTTGCAAGTGTAATTGGCTCTAGGTACCCGTTGACCGCTGCGGGGGAAGCTTTGAAAAATGTGGAAGAATTGAAGGTTACTAAGGCTATAATTCAGCCTTGATAAGGGCTTAATATTTTCAGTCTTGAACCTTGCTAACGAAGATGTCTCTAGCCAGCTCGTGACTTACTGGCGTGAGCTGGCTACTGCCTACCACCGTCAGGCTTGTTAGTCCATCAAAGGAGTTTCTTTTTACAATCGTTGCCCGGGTTCCTGGGGTTAGTCCTGATTCTTCCAAGTACTGGAGTTTGATGGGGTCTTCATCCTGTACTGCTTCGATTTGCACCAAATCATTGGGTCGGGCATCAAGAAGCGTGAGCAGGTGGGCTTCAGGGATGTCTCCGGATTCTGTCGGGATGGGTGCACCGTGAGGGTCGTGGGTAGGATCGTTTAGAACGTTTGCCATCCGAGAAATCAGTTTTTCCGAAACCGCATGCTCCAATAGCTCCGCTTCCTGGTGTACTTCACTCCAGGTGTAGTCTAACTGTTGTTGGAGGTAAGTCTCTAGTATACGATGTCTCCGGAGTATCCTGAGGGCTTCTATCGAGCCATTTTCAGTGAGCTGTACACCTTTGTAGGGAAGATGCTCAACATATCCCAGACTGGCCAGACGTTTGATCATACCAGTGATGGATGCAGGTTGTACGCCTAGGGTTTGAGCAAGTGCACTAGTTGAAGCTGGGCCGCCCCGTTCTGTCAGAGTATAGATCCCTTTCAAGTAATCTTCTACTGAAGGAGACAATTGAATCTTTACAATATCATCCATGCGTAAAGATGGATCTTGAAGTGTTAGCTGGAAAGGGCTATATCGCAATCTGGTCTAGTACTAGTATGTAATATTGACAAAACTTTTTTAGACAATATCATCCCATTATGTCTTATGAAGAAATTACAGAGGGGATCCGAATTTCAGTTCGGCCAGACTTCTCAGTCTTACACTCAAACCCCAGACAAAATAAATTCGTTTTCACCTATTCGGTAGAAATGGAGAACCAAGGTGATGAAAGTGTTCAACTGTTATTTCGTCACTGGTTGATACATGATGCCGATGGTGAGGACTCTGAAGTTGATGGTGAAGGGGTTGTAGGGGAGCAACCTACACTTGATCCAGGGTATTCCCATCAATACCAAAGTTTTTGCGTTCTGAGTTCTCCTACTGGATCCATGGAAGGTTACTATATCTTTGTTGATTCAGGGGGCCGAGAATTTAAGGTGATGGTTCCTCGCTTCGATCTGAGAGCTCCCTGGGCTGGTAACGGTATAAATTTTTCAGGTGTTTTGAATTGAATTCAAACCTCTGAGGAGTTTGATTGATAAAAAAGATAGCCGAGGAATCTAACTCTTGGTGTTTTTATAGATCCAGTTATCTTTCTTGGCCCTGGTATTCAGGGAGATCCCCACTTGCATCGGGAGGTTTTGTGTCTGATTCTGTTGCTGTCGACGCCAAGCGAATTCTTTTACGCTACGGTGCTCCTATTAATCTCTTAGATGAAGTTTCCGATGAAGATCGTATAGCTCTTGCCCGGGAGATAGCGAAAACGGATCTTCCAAAGAGAGAAAAACTGCTGAGACAGTTGCTCGCAGAAGGTGGTTACGGAACCCCAGAAGGTCTTTAAGACCCCCCCCTCGGATCGTACCACACACTCTTGTTTTATGCTGGAACTACTGTCACAGTTTGCTTCTGATCCAGATACAATTGCACCTGGGTGAACACTCGCCCAATTTTGGGATCAGCCCACCACTCTAGCTTTGCTTTGTTTCCATTAATATAGATTCGATCGATCTCAGTTCCCGAAAGATTGGGTTTCAATATGAGATTTAAAGGGACGCGTCCCTTGGTCTGTTCTATCACAAAGGTACGCTGTCCACCTTCTTCTACGTATAGTAAGTCAACTGCATCTAATCCCATTCGCAGGTTTCTAAGGTCGAAGTAGTTCAAATTGTCAGGGATGCTCGGCTCTAAAGTGACGCGCCCAGAAGATGCGTCGGGTAGTGTGCCCACTATCCCAAGGAGGAAGCAGGAGGTTATGAGCGAAGCTAAGATTAGCTGATTACTAAATTTTCCAGGCTCGTTGGCGTTCGAATCAGAGTATAGTGTGTTGAGTCGCTGCCAAACTAGATAGACCTGGTCGGCAGTGAGATTGATGTCCTCCTGCCATGTTAGACCTAGTATCATTGCTAGGTGCTCTGGAGTGTCAGGCAGTGGGGGTATTGCAAGGAAGCGATCAATCTGTTGGCGTTCGAACCTATTATGGGAGTATTGTTTGTCTTTAGCGGTCAAACATCTTTCAAAATCTTGAGCGGAGCTAGTGTCTCGGCGGCCATGGTAGGCTCCCGCTAAAGCACGGAATCCCATTTTTTCATAAACGCTTGGAGGCGACCTATCTTTGGTCAGCTCGTTTTTCCAGAATTTGATTGGGTCAGCCAGTTCGCTCAGGATATAGTCATCGCCTGTCCACGCAACATAAGAACCACAGGCCCAGCCGAATGCTGGTTTGTTGATCAAGGAGTCCAAGCCTGAGCGAGCCAGTGGGTAATTTCCTACCGTTAGCCACCCTAAGACGGCTTGTAGTTTTTCTAGTTCGCTCAGTGTGTTGGGTTTTATAGTTAGTACATCTGACGAATCTGCCAGGATGTTCTTAGATTGTTCAAAACCAGCATTTAACTGAGTGGCACCTGTTTCTAGCGTAAGGAATGTTTTCATCAAAACTATCTGGTTGATTTGACTGTCAGCGTTTCATCATGCGTTGGCTATTCGATTCGAGCAACAGTCGAAAAGCTGAGAGGAGAGGACCGGAGTTGTAGTGGATTAGTAGTTAGGGTAGTTCTGTTTGAGGTCTTTGCTACCCAGATAAGCCAACATGAAGACAGAGTGAAACGAAACTTGTGCTCATAAGGAGAAAAAATGGTCTTTAATTTTAAGGTGATTATTCGTAGCCATCTTTTTTCTTGTGGTTAGTTCTGGAACTGCAGTATCTCAGTCCTACGATGTGATTATCCGGAATGGTCGCATAGTTGATGGAACTGGTAACCCATGGTTTAAGGGGGACGTTGGTATTTTAGGCGATAGAGTATCTGGTCTGGGAGACTTGGGGGATGCAGTCGGGAAACGAGAACTGGATGCTACGGGTCTTTATGTGACGCCTGGATTCATAGACACTCATTCCCACGCGGGTCCAGGGTTGAGTTCGGAAACCCTAAGCTCAGGAAGGCCGCTTTTGGCTCAGGGAGTAACCACAGTCTTTATTAATCCAGATGGTGGAGGAATGGTTGATCTGAAGAGTCAAAAAGAACAACTGATGGAACATGGTATCGGAGTCAATGTGATTCAGTTAGTGCCACATGGTTCTATACGGAGTTTGGTCATGGGAGCCCAAGACAGGGGTCCGACCAATTCTGAGATGTTGCAGATGCTGGACTTGGTTGAACGTGGTATGGAGGAGGGGGCGTTTGGATTTTCTACAGGAACTTTCTATGTGCCAGGGAGTTATTCTAAGGCTTCTGAAATAGTGGGAATGGCCAAGGTCGTTGCAAGATATAATGGAGTATACACGAGTCACATTCGTGACGAATCGAATTATACAGTTGGTTTAATCTCAGCAGTAGAAGAGGTGATCGACGTGGCCAGGAATGCGGGACTTACGGCAGTGGTCACTCATGTCAAAGCGTTAGGCCCGCCAGTTTGGGGCTACGGTGCTGCAATTGTCAGAAAAGTGGAGGCCGCTAGAGAGGAAGGCTTAGAAATCTATGCTGATCAGTATCCTTACTTGGGCTCATCAACAGGACTTTCTGCCGCCCTGCTCCCACGCTGGGCTCAGTCAGGTGGGGCCGACTCACTTTTAAATCGATTGGATCGTCCAGGAGTGAGGGAAGATATTAGGGTAGCGATGAGTAACAATTTGGCTCGGAGAGGCGGAGCCGACCGCATACAATTCAGAAGAGTGGTATTTGATGAGTCGATAGAGGGGAAGTTGCTTTCAGATGTGGCAGAAGAACGAGGCGATTCGGCACTTGAAGTAGCTCTTGATGTGATCCGAAAGGGAGGCGCGAGCATAATCTCATTCAACATGTTTAGGGGAGATCTAGAAACTCTGATGGTTCAGCCATGGACCATGACTTCTTCCGATGGAGGTTTGGTTCCTTGGATGCAAGGGGTTCCACATCCAAGGTCGTATGGAGCTTTTCCAAGAAAAATTCGAAAATATGTTTTAGAAGAAGAATTGCTGAGCTTTGGCCAAGCAGTCAACAGCATGACTGGTTTGCCCGCACAGGTTTTCCGCATTGAAGACAGAGGTATCCTTCGAGTTGGATCGTATGCGGACTTACTGGTTTTTGATTTATCGAGAATAAACGATCCCGCAACTTTTACGAATCCTCATCAGTTGGCCGAAGGCATGGTAGAAGTTTTCGTGGGCGGAGAAGCCGCCGTATCAGGTGGCCAGTTCACCGGGGTCATGGCTGGTAAGGTTATAACTAGGAATTAAAGGACTTGGCATGGGACATATTCGCCAGTTTATGAGACGTCACTACTTGCATTTTAATGCCAAGGAGACGCGTTTGGCTGCAAAGGCCTATTGTGGTCATCTGGATCGAGGCGGACAAATGCTGGTGACCCTGGCAGGGGCGATGTCCACAGGAGAACTAGGGATCAGCCTTGCACGGATGATAAGAGAGAAAAAAGTTCATGCCATCTCGTGCACAGGTGCTAACCTGGAAGAGGATATTTTCAACTTGATGGCCCATGAGGATTATGAGGTCATTGATAACTGGAGAAGGCTTAGTCCAGAAGAAGAAGAGAGATTGTACAATAGGGGGATGAATCGGGTAACGGATACCTGTATCCCCGAAGACGTCATGAGGAATCTAGAAGATGTGTTGGTAGGCCTTTGGCAAAGTGCATGTGAGTCAGGAAAAAGGAAATTTCCTTCGGAATTTCTTTTCCAGGCATTGCAGACCCCAGGGATGATTGATGACTACCAAATCAATCCTAAGGATTCTTGGGTGTTGGCAGCTATGGAGGCGGGAATCCCTGTTTACACACCAGGATGGGAAGACTCTACTATGGGGAATATTTTCGTTGCCAACATTGTTAAGGGACGGGTGAATAACCACTCATGCGTCAAGTCTGGGACCGAACAGTTTCAACATTTATTGGAATGGTATATTGAACGTACGATCGGGAATCAGCCGCATTTTCCTGTGGGCTTGTTTCAAATTGGTGGGGGTATCGCTGGAGATTTTGCTATTTGTGCTGTACCCTGTCTTCTCCAAGATCTTAAAGAGCCCGTCCCTACATGGGGATACTTCGCCCAAATTACCGATTCGATACCTTCATATGGGGGTTATTCTGGAGCTCTTCCAGAGGAGAAAATTACCTGGGGAAAGATTACTAAAACCACTCCTTATTTCTCGATTAATTCGGATGCGTCCATAGTAGCACCCTTGGTTTTTAGCTACATCCTGGATGACTAATAACGCCTTCTCGCCTTCCTTCTGCCTCGCGATCTTACGAGTTTTCACCTAGCTCTTTGAAAGTGCACTCTTTCAAGCTGGAAAAGGTTCTCTATTAGGGGAAGGTGTTTAGTCAATAATATGAAAATAAATAATATTGCGATTATAGCTCATGTCGATCATGGCAAGACAACCCTAGTGGACCAAATGCTCAGGCAAACAGGTGTATTTAGGGAAAACGAGAAAGTGCAGGACCGGGTTTTAGACTCAAATCCTCTGGAAAAAGAAAGAGGGATTACTATCCTCGCTAAGAATACATCAATTCGTTGGAAGGATACGAAAATCAACATTGTAGACACACCAGGCCATGCTGATTTTGGTGGAGAAGTGGAGAGGATTCTAAGAATGGTGGACGGAGTTCTATTGCTTGTAGATGCAGCAGAGGGTCCGATGCCTCAAACGCGATTTGTAACCAGGAAGGCATTAGATTTAGGTCTCCAGCCGATAGTACTTATTAACAAACTTGACCGATCCGATGCACGACCCATGGAAGTTCACGATGAAGTTCTGGAGTTGTTTTTGGATCTTGATGCTTCGGAATCTCAACTGGACTCTCCATTTCTGTACGCTATTGGGCGAGATGGGTGGGTGACTACCGATCCTGCAGTAATTGGAGATGGTTTGAGCTTGCTCTTCGACACGATTACAGAATCTATCCCTCACCCTAATGTAGACACAGAAGGTTCGTTCCAAATGTTAGTTTCCACATTGGATCACTCCAACTACGTAGGTCGTATAGGGATTGGAAGAATAGAGCGTGGAGTTGTAGCTGTAGGCGACCAGGTCCTACTCCTTCCTCTTGGAGAGCCCGGGAAAGTATCCTTGGGTGAAGGCACTAAAGCGAAAGTTACCAAAATATACGGATTTGAAGGGTTGCAGAAGGTAGAGATCGAAAATGCTTCTGCTGGTGATATTATCGGTATTGCAGGTATCGATAGTGTAGAAATTGGAAAGACTATTTCAGATCTCCAAAATGGAGAAAGATTAATGGGGATAGCGGTAGAGGAACCGACCCTTTCAGTGGATTTTATGGTCAATAACTCTCCTTTTTCCGGAAAATCTGGACGATTTATTACTACAAGACAGATAAGAGAAAGATTACTGAGGGAACTTGAGAGGAACGTTGCCCTGAGAGTGCAAGAAGATGGAGCTCCAGACACTTTCACTGTTTCTGGAAGAGGTGAATTGCACCTTTCTATTCTAATGGAGACTATGCGTAGAGAAGGCTATGAGTTCCAAGTATCAAGACCTAAAGTGATTCAAAAACATAGCCCAGAAGGCTTATTGGAACCCTTCGAAGAAGTCGCCATTGAGATTCCAGAAGCTTTTGTCGGTGCTGTGATGGAAAAAATGGGTCCTCGCAAAGGTGAAATGATTGAGATGAGGAATACTGACTCTGGATCTGTCCACATCCGGTTTAGAGTTCCGACTAGGGGACTCTTTGGCTACAGGTCAGAATTCTTAACTGATACAAGAGGTGAGGGTATTTTGCATCACAGATTTCTAGAGTATGGTCTCCACGCGGGAGATCTGATAGGGAGAAAAAGGGGCGTGTTAGTCGCGGACAGACAAGGAGTAGCTGTGGGGTTTGCTCTTTTTAATTTACAAGAGAGGGCCAAGATGTTAGTTAGCCCCACTGATCCAGTATACGCTGGCATGATCGTAGGTGAAAACGCTCGACCAGGAGATATGGATGTCAACGTTTGCAAAGAGAAAAAATTGACCAATATGAGGACCACCTCCTCCGATGAAAATATCAAGCTAGAACCTCCGCGAGAGTTGACTTTGGAACTGGCATTAGAATTCATAGCCGAAGATGAATTGATAGAAGTAGTGCCTGACGCGATTCGCTTGAGAAAGAGGCACCTGGATCCAGTAATGAGGAAGAAAATGGCTAAAAGAAGTGCAGATTCCTGATGCAGGAGCATTACAGGAGAGCTCTAGCATTTTCTGAATACCTTGAAGCTGTTCAGAAGAATGGGGAATTGTGGCATCAGGTCTATGAACGGGCCAGGATTTCAGAGCAGGCTCTGAAGGAGTTGGAAAGCAGTGTCAGGAACTGGCACTTGTTAGTGCTTTCAGAAGACTGGTGCGGTGATGCAGTCAATCTGGTACCGGTGATGGCTCGGTTAGCTAGCGAAGCTTCTAATTTGGACCTGCGAGTCCTACCGAGAGACGAGAATTTAGATATTATGGATGCCCATTTGACCAACGGCAGAAGTCGGTCTATTCCGATAGTGGTTTTGTTAGACGAGAATTTCATGGAAAAGGGGTGGTGGGGTCCCAGGCCCAGGCCCATACAAGAGTGGTTCATGGAGACAGGGATTAATATGACTTCCGAAGAGCGCTCTATGCACACTCGGCACTATTATGCTAAAGATAAGGGGAAAACCCTGGTTTGTGAGCTTTTGGAGTTGATAAGTTCAGTCGTTTCCTAAGAGGGATGCCTCTTAGGGTGTCACGTTGAATCTCCTTAGGATTTCGGCAAGAGCACTCAGATCTATAGCATCTGCAGTTCTCCCCATTCCAGATACCGTAGTCGCCTTCAGAATGGAGTTGTAGATAGCTTCTTCGGTACTTTCTACAGCACTCTGGAACAGAGCAGACATTTGGTCATTAGAGATTTCCTTTAACTGCAGTACAGAGTGATCCCGTGGTCGCCGGACTTCGTCAGCTGTAGAAAAAGAAATTACGTAATCTCCACTTCCGTTACCAGCAAAGGAGCCAGTTCTGCCCAGTCCTATTATTGCTCTTCTTGCTAGTCGTTCCAGTTTAAGTGGAGAGAGAGGTGCGTCGGTGGCCACTATAATCATTATAGATCCTTGGCCCTCGTCAGCACTGTCCCAGCCAAACATATCCGACTCCTTGAGGGGATCGTTGTCTGGATGGAGGTTTTCTTTAAAGGAGTAGCGTCCCATTTCTTGGCCGACTGGAGCTCCGTCAATCGTTAATATTCCACCGAAATTAGATTGTACAAGTACTCCTGTCGTGAATCCTCCTAAACTTTCAGGCAAGACTCTACTACTGGTTCCTATCCCACCTTTCCACCCGAAAGCCCTGGTGCCCCTCCCAGCTCCTACAGATCCTTCTTCCACTGGGCCGGATTGAGCGGTTGTCAGAGCTTGTCTAACATGTGCAGCTCTGATAGGACGGCTCCTAATGTTGTTGAGTCCACCATCATTAGTTTCGCCTACTACAGCATTAAGGGATCGTACGTCTCCCATTCCTGGTTGTTCTAATAGCCATTCAACCATTGCGTCTGCTACTCGCCAGACACATAGGGTGCATGTCAGTAGTATTGGTGTTTCTAGCTCACCAAGTTCTCGTATCTGAGTGACTCCAAGAAGTTTTCCATAGCCATTTCCCACATGGATGGCTGCAGGGACTCGGTCATGATAGATACTGCCACCATGGGGGTAAATAGCAGTGACACCAGTGTTGATGTCATCTCCATTTTCTAGGGTAACGTGGCTTACGCGGACACCAGCAACGTCTGTAATAGCATTCAATGCTCCCGGAGAAAAAACACCGACTTCGATACCAAGATCTCTTGCTCTTGGGCGTTTACCGTCTTGGCCCGCAAGGTTTTGGGAATATACAGCTGAAGACAAAAGCATAGTCAAAAATAGTTTGTGCAACATGAATGCTCTCAGGTAAAATTGTTAGCGAATCGAGTCAATCAGGAGTAGACTCAGCAAGAAAGGTTGGTAAAGCAGTGACCACAAGAATATTTTTCTGGCAGATACTTCAGACATGTTCATTGCAGCTAAAACTGAGAGTGTTAGGGTTACCACTCCCAAGATTACCGCTCCTAACAGGTATAGTCCTCCCGTCATGCCTATTAGAGTGGGTAGTCCACTGACAAACAAGAGTGACGCAGAGTGGTATACCATGTGCCTACCGATTCGTTTCCCTTGGGGATCGGTAGGGGGGGTCAGCAAAAACCCGACTCTACTATAGTCCTCTCTGAGCAACCAACTGAGAGCGAGGACGTGGGGTAACTGCCACAGGAATGCGATACCGAAGATTAGTACGGATCCGAACTCGATACTTCCGGTAGCTGCACTCCAACCTATTAGCACAGGAAGGGCACCAGGTATGGCTCCAACTAAAGTAGCTAGGTAAGATCTAGTTTTAAGTGGAGTGTAAACAAAAAGGTATATTCCAGCTGATAGAGCCATGAGAGAAGCGGGCAATCTGCCTACCGTTAGGGTTAGGTAAACGGTACCCACCAATACAAGAGTCACACCAAACAATAACGCTTCATATGGTTTTAGATGGCCTGAAGGTAATGGGCGGGACCGAGTGCGGATCATCAATGCGTCTAAATCTCGTTCCAAGTATTGATTAAGAGAAAGAGATCCAGCTGATCCCAATAATATTCCGACTAATGTTGCTACTAAAGTCTGGGGTATAACGTTTCCTTGGACGGCGACATAGTGACTGGCCCCAGCCGTGAGCATGACATATAGGGTGATTCCTGGCTTGGTCAGCTTATAGAAACTGACTACTTTGGATTTTAGAGAGCCTTTTTTGCTACTTGATATGTCTGTTTCTTTCATAGTCACCACAGCACGTTTATCCTAGGGAATTCAACGTATCCCTTAAAGATCTTGCTAGCCCAGTAAACGCTGGTACGTCGAACGAAGTGTAGGCGGAAGCTTCAGTTAGACGCAGGGCCATCAATAAATCTAGAAATCGACCAGGGTGGTCACCTTCAAAGGCGACAACAAATTCCTGGTCATCTAAACCATAGGAATATGTGGTGTTCAGCTTTACGTCCGGCCATTTGTGTCCTACTCGGATATGTTCGTCCATCATACGTTGCCGGTCTTCGTGGGGAAGTCTATACCAATCCCTTGTTTTCACCATTGGGTACACAAATAGGTATTTTGATCCTTGAGGATTGATAGCGATGCGAGCGGTATCTAGAGTTTCTTCCCCTCCATACTTCGCGATATATTCTTCCTCATAACGGTTCAAGTAAATTGACCGTTTGGTCATGGCAAAGTAGGAATATGGCAGGGATAGATACCCACCTAGCTTACTATGGTTTATAGTAGAAGCTAGATCATGGAGTTGGTCCAGATCTTTACTGGCTTGCCAGAGGACGAAGTCTGCGTCTCCTCGTGTCCCAACCAAGGCGTAAGAATAGATCATCATGTCCCGCACTTTTGTAGCTATTAGAGCTTCAAACTCGTCTTTGTGGTTGTTACGTTCATCAACTGCAAGTCGCCGCCAACCGGGGTCGACTTTGAATACTGAAAAACGAACGAATTCTCGATCCTTCATTCGCTCTTGTGAAGCCCGGATTTTAGACCAAGTATCTTCGTCGATGGTAGGACGTTTCGGGTAATTGGCTCTTATACCCTTGGGAAGGTTCTGGTCTGATTCACTCATAGCTAGTTTTGGCTCTTAAATGTGCACTTGTCAATTCCTATAGGAGAAGTGGAACTTGTATAAGAGGAAATAGCGTGGCAAGTGCTATTGAACTTTGTCATGGAAAGTAATTCTTGGGAAAGCCACTAGTGTAGGGAGAAATATGGAAGGACTCGTTTCTTTAGATAAAATCCTCATGGTTTCAGGGTGAGAAACTCTGACAGGCGTTTTCTGGAAAGCAAGGTGTGGCTGACCAGTTTTTTGCTATCTGTGATTCTACACGCCACACTTTTGTTTTTTTGGTGGGGGGAGGAGATGTTTACTCCCACCAATCTAGCTGACCAAGGTGCAGAGAGCTCGGACGACCGAAGTCGATTGAGCATGATGCAGGTGGTTAGGATCCAGCCTTTAGCTCAAAATCAAGTGGTTAGGCCAATGGTTCCCAGAATTGTATTAGAAGTACTACCTGTTTTGGAAATAGAAGTGATATCTTCGATCGAAGTGTCCTCACCATTATTAGATGGCCTGGGTGATGCTAAAGAAAGGCTGCTTGTAACCATACCCACTGTTGGAAGCCAAGATTCTGGAATTGGATCGGCCCTTACTACACCCCCTTTACCTAGGGGGATAGTGGTCCCTCAATTCATGGAGGGACTGGATGTTGAAGAGATTGAGATCGGAGTGTTTGTAGATGAAGGGGGTCGAGTTGTCGCGGATTCGACTCGAGTAATATCTCCTACTACGAGCAGTAGTTTTAATAGTCAGTTGATTGAACAAGCTACGGAATGGATATTTGACCCAGCCACAAGGGCTGGTAAGGCGGTCAGCAGCTGGTTTTTTTATACTATTAGAATGTAGTTGTGTCCAGATCGACCGTAAGAATCTTCATTATATTTTCAGGGATTAATTAATGGGTGCATCCCCTACAAAAGTAAGGCACGACCTACTCTCAATGACTCCGGAGAAACTCCGTTTGTCATTAGGGGAACATTTCCTGAAAAGAGGTCAGCCCGATTACCGTATCGGGCAAGTAGAGTCTTGGTTATATGATGGATTGGCCAATGACTTCACTGAAATGACAGACTTGCCTCAAAGGGAACGGAGAGGTCTTCAAGATGCTTTTGAGATAGATCAGCCATTCGCCAAATTATTGCAGGTCAGCCAGGATGGCACAGCCAAACACCTCTGGCTTCTTAAGGATGGCGAATTAATAGAGTCTGTGCTTATCCCAGCAGATCGGCGGCTTACACTGTGTATATCTTCCCAAGTAGGTTGTGCAATGGGGTGCACTTTTTGTGCTACAGGCTGGGGGGGATTCAAGCGACAACTCACAGCTGGAGAGATTGTGGGCCAGTACCGTGCTTCGCAGCGTTGGGCACGGGAAAACGAGTATGGTCCCATAACTAATATTGTATTTATGGGTATGGGTGAGCCTCTCGCAAACAGGCGATCTCTTCCAACTTCTCTAACTACTCTGAACCAAGGTTACAAAGTGGGTGCTCGTCGAATTACTATTTCAACGGTTGGGTTTATTCCGGGAATTGTTGCGTTGGCAAAGCGTCCAGAACAATTTGGATTGGCGCTTTCACTCCATTCACCATTGCCCGAGCTTAGGAGCCAGCTGATACCTCTGGAGTTACGTTACCCGTTACCAGAGGTTCTTCAGGCTGTAGAGGATTTCAAAAAAGATAACGGTAGACGGGTTACTCTGGAGTATACCATGATTGAAGGAGTCAATGATGGCTTGGATCTCATCGATCCCTTGGGAGAAATCGCTCTTCAATTGCATGCTTTTGTTAATTTAATTCCTTTTAATCCTATTCCTCAGAATGAGTGGACTGCCTCGAAGCGAGCGAGGATTCAAGAGTTTGCAGACAGACTTAAGAAGAAGGGCGTTTCAGTGGCTGTCAGGGAGACACGAGGCAGAGATATAGATGCGGCATGTGGACAGTTAAAAGCTCATGCATTTGCACAATTAGAAAAAACAAACAGTTGATTTTGAATTATCATGTACAGCATTTATTGGCGGCAGAAGAACTTACTATTAATTGTCTACCTAGTTGGATTTGGTATAGCTTTTCCAGAAGCAAATATAAGTAGCTCTTCGGCTGTAATACCATTTGGACTTTTAAGTAGTTGGATTGAGATTCTATGAGCTTGTCACTGAAACGCATCCTTTGGGTTGATGATGAAATCGATCTTCTCAGGCCCCATCTGTTATTCTTGAGGGATAGGGGGTATCACGTGGATGCAATAACAAATGGTGACGATGCTCTAGTACTCATAGAGAGACACAGTTACGACCTTCTTCTTCTTGATGAGCAGATGCCTGGACGAAGTGGATTGGAAATACTTGACTTGGTTCGTAAGAATAATTTGAGGACTAGGGTGGTTATGGTTACTAAGTCCGAAGAAGACCGTACAATGAAGGAAGCCATTGGACGCAGGGCTGATGATTACTTGCTCAAACCGGTCAGTCCTTTACAGGTACTTTCTGCTGTCACAAGAGTTTTAGAGGGATCGTCAATTCGCCAGGAACATGTGGCCAGAGATTTTGCAGAACAGTTCCCAACGATTTCTCGGAGACTACAAAGGGCTGAAACTGAGCGTGAATTTGCCGAACTATATATTGAATTAACAGACTGGCATGTTCGCCTCGAATATTCCAACGAAGAGGGTTTATTGGACACCGTACAATCTTTGTTGGTTGATCTCAGAAAAGATTTTGGATCCTGGATAAAATCCGAATATCCAAAATGGATGCAAGGAATCAGGGAGGGGAAGCCTTCACTTTCCGTTGATCTAGTAGAGAAGCATCTGGTACCTATGCTAGGGGAATCTTCAGTAATGTTTGTCTCCGTATGGATCAATGGAGAGTGATAGCACCACTTTTGGTTCCGTATTTTGAAATCCAGGAATCTTATCATTATTCTATTTTACCAACTGCAACTCCGTACTGCAGAAACGCGATTTTCAGCGGTAGTTTTCCGGACGAGATCTTTGAGAGTGGTGGACAGAGAATCGGTGGTTCGAAAGAGAAAGTCGGTCTCAATGATTTTGAGGACGAGCTCTTGAAAAACCACTTGGAAGCATTATGTGGAGAGTCGATTCCAGTCCATTACGAAAAGGTTATTTCAGACGTAAAAGGGGGACGAGTTAGGGCCCGAGTGCGATCTGCACTCAAGAAACCAAGGTCTGTTGTCGTCACTGTATTTAATTTTGTGGATATGATGACACATGGTCGGAGTGATTCAGCTATTTTGATGGAAGTTGCGAGGGACGAGGCTGCTCTTAGAAATCTAACTCGTTCTTGGTTTGAAAGATCGACTGCTTTTTCGGTTATGAAGGACGCCGCCGCCGCAGGCCACCGTGTTTTGCTCACTAGTGATCATGGATCTATACTCTGTAGAAGGCCAACGGTGATATATGCAAAGAAGGACGCGACAAGTAGTTTGAGGTATAAGATTGGTAGAGATCTTAGGCTCGACAATCCAGAAGCTTCGTTCTTAACTAAAGTGGACGAGGACCTAAGATTACCACCCGCTCCATTGGGGACTTCATATGCCCTTGCTCTAGATGACCATTATTTTGTCTATCAAAATCGTCTCAGAGAGTACCAACGTCGTTACCGCAACTCCTTTCTGCATGGGGGCATATCTCCGGAAGAAATGATTGTTCCTGTGGTTGAATTAAAGTCTCGGTCGGAGTAGGTAGCGGAAGGACTTGTTCGAGTAAATTAAGAATAGATATTTCCTTATTCGTTTCTTTAAATGTGGAATAGTCTGATTCTTTTCCATATTGTTCGGATGGAACTGTGGGATCTTTTTTCATCTAACTGAATTGTTTCGTCGAATGTTTTCAATCCACGATGTAAAGAACTATGTAAAGAATACAAGCGAATTTCTCGTTTTCAGGATTATTGGGTTCTTTGTCAGGATACTTCCAGTAAGTGGAGTGCTGCTGCTTGGTAACTGTATAGGGTATCTGTGTGCATTACTGTTCAAGTTTCGAAAAATGGAAGTGGAAAGTCATTTGACAATTGCATTTCCAGAAAAGGGATCCGACTGGAAAAATAAAATTTCTTTGAGAAGTTATAAACATTTGGCCAGAGAAGCTTTGCTGTTTTTGCGTTCACCACAATTGGATGAAAATTGCTTACGCAAGAACGTAGTAATAGAGGGTCTAGAAGTACTAGAGGAATCTATGCGGCAGGGATCGGGAGTCATGATTGTGTCCGGTCATTTGGGAAACTGGGAAATGGGAGTAGCAGCCCTAGCAGCGAGAGGGATACCTGTGGATGTGGTGGTCCAGAGCCAGAGAAATCCTTTCATTGATGAGTGTTTGCTGGACTTGCGCAGAAGGATGGGAATTGGTGTGATTACATCAAAACAGGGTCCCTACGCTGTTTTGAAAAGTTTAAGAAATGGGAGGGTGACGGCTTGGCTGGGAGACCAGAGTCCAGGGAAGAGGTCCGTGGTAGTAGACTTCTTGGGAGTTCCTTCGAATACACCGAAAGGGTGTGCACTCTTGGCACTGAGATCTGGTGCACCTCTTTTTTTTGCCTCGTCAATAGCTATTTCGAATTCCGAGAGCAGGTATAGACTTGAGCTCCAAAAAATCTCAGTTCCGAGAAAACAAAATGTGGCAGAAGCTGTGGAGCAACTAACGCAAGCTCACGCTAAGCTTTTGGGATTAGCAATTCGCAGAAATCCAGATCAGTATCTGTGGCATCATAGAAGATGGAAAAATCGAGATCGGTGACTTCGTAAAGGAGTTGATTCTTGTTAGGTTTTGTTGTTAGGAGGCTCTCGAAATCTCATAATTGGATTGATAAATTGATCTACATTTGTATACCAGCACATAATGAAGAACAGACTATCGGCTTGTTACTTTGGAAGGTTAGGAGTCTAATGTCGGAGTTTGGTCGTGATTATGAGATCTTGGTGTTTAATGATAATTCTACTGATCGAACGGGTGCGGTATTAGAAAAATATCGTTCTAAGTTGCCATTGAGGGTACTCAGAAAAGATGAACCCGTAGGCAAATCAGTAGCACTTGAACTATTGTTGAGAGAGGCCGTCGCTTCCACGAAATATCCGAAGAGGGATTCCGCGATCACCTTACAGGCAGATTTCAGCGAAAATCCGGAAGCTATCGTTGCACTAGCTCGGGCTCTTGAAGGTGGTTCCGATGTAGTAGTTGGTAGTATTGTAGCATCAAATGTGAAGCCATTTTTTCTGGGGAAAGCCTCTCGTTTCCTGGCAGAAATCCTCCTCGGAAAAGCTTATCATGAAGCGCCTGTATCTGATCCTTTTTCTGGGCTTAGAGCCTATAGGCTGATAGTGCTAAAGAAAGCTTTTGATGCTTCCAAGAAAAGGTCATTAGTCGCTTCCAAGGGTTGGTTGGCTAATCTAGAGCTACTTAGAGCATTGGTGCCTTATGCCCGTAAGATTTCGGAGATATCTGTTGAATCTAGCTATAGGTCTATGTCTCGCCCGATCAAGTTTAGCCCAATTGGAACTTTCAGGGGTATTCTTAGGGTAAGACAAGAGGTCGTTTGGGAAAACTAAAGAGGAGAGAATTTGCTATTTTTCCGGGTTCTGATGGCGATAGGATTTTTGGGCATTACTGGCCTATCAGCTCAGGTGGCTAATGATTGCACAGTTGAGGGGGAATGTACAAAAAATCAAACACCCTCTACACACATGGTGGACCCGTTGGCAGCGGTCGTTCCATTTGGTCCTGGAGAGAGGCTCACCTACAAAGTCAAGATAGGCATTGTGGACTCTGGCACTGCGCATATGGAAATTTTAGGCATCGACTCCATAAGGGAAGAACCTAGCTACCATTTAGAGATGTCACTTCGTGGAAGCTTGTTGTTTGGTGCAGTCCAAGTTAATGATCATTACCAATCATGGCTGGGAACCAGATCCGTATCCAGCCATAGGTATATCAGTGATGTCAACCAACTTACGTATAGTCGCTACCGTAAGTTCGAATTTTATCCAGAAGAAATGTCTTGGGAAGAGACTGAGAGTGGGGAGACTGGAAGGTTGGCCTCTGCTTTGCCTTTGGATGATATTTCCTTCCTATATTTTGTAAGAACTTTGCCTTTGGAGGTCGGTCAAACTTATACACTGCCTCGATACTTCAAGAGAGAAGGCAACCCTGTAGTCATCAAAGTGGAAGGGAGAAAGGTTGTAGAAGTACCGGCCGGAACATTTAATACCATAGTAGTCCGGCCTACCATAAAGACTCGTGGGCTTTTTAGTGAGGGAGGAGAAGCGGAGCTTTATTTGACGGACGATAAGGCTAGGCACCTTGTATATTTGCGTTCAAAGCTTCCGATTGTGGGCTCGGTGACTTTACATCTAGAAAGTATCTCGGAGGGCGTTCAAATCCATAGCGGTGATAAAACCGTAAAAAAGAACTAGTTTGCAAACCTTAAAGCAATGATTGTCGATATTTCTTTAGATACTGTTCGACTGAAGATCGTTTGGTTGTTGCTACCAGTTTTATTGTATTTATCTACACCTTCTTTCTTTTCTCTTTTCTGTGGAATTGGTGTCGGATTGGTGGGTTTGGGGATCAGATCTTGGGCGGCTGGATTTATTAACAAGTTTAGTGAACTTACGACACTTGGACCCTATGCCCACACTCGAAATCCACTCTACTTAGGAAGTCTCCTGATAGGTCTGAGTTTCACTGTCGCTTCTGGTCAGGTGTCAATTGTTTTAGTTTGCTTGGCTTTTTTCTGGTTTGTTTACATACCTAAAGCTCGTTGTGAAGCTATTGAATTAGAAAAGAAATTCGGAGATCGGTATCGTACTTATGCGAACTCTGTTCCTTTGGTGGTTCCAAGGTTTGCCGCCTACCGGGCACCATTTGTAGGAAGGTCTTCTGAGCGGTTTTCACTGCGTCGCTACTTGGCTAATAGAGAATGGGAAGCTTTTTTGGGAACTTCCTTGGTTTTCATTCTTCTTCTTCTCAAAGTTCTTTCATAGCCTCGCGAAGCTGTTAGATCACTGCTTTTCTGATTCGACCAGATAAAGAGTTGGGCCATCAAGGGAGCGACCTTTCACTTGGATATGAAATCTGTAGAGCCCTTTTTTTGGGAAAATGACTTCTTTGAGGGGTAAAATAATCTGCGTCCGTGGTGGAGGTCGTGGGGGTTCTCTATGGTCTACGTCGGTCTGGCCTTGGACTGTCATCGACGGTCTTTCCCCTGGCCCAACCAGGTCCACTTGGAAATCGTAACCTCCTGCGTCTTTGTGACCCCATTGGATGACCATGACTAAAACCATGTTGTGCTTAGCTGGAAATCCAGGAGCAGAAAGGTCATTGAAAATTCCACTAATATCTAGCTTTCCATGCTCTACTTGTCTGGCTTCATCACACACAACAGCGAGTTGAAGATACATCTGATTTTCTCCAAAATTTTAAGGCTTACCCCATCCGCCTCCACCAGGGGAGCGGATGCTGATTATATCGTTAGTGTAGACTGGGAAGTTTGTTTTTGCTGGTAAGGTTTCTTCTCGCTTATCTCGGATAAGGATATTTTCTCCAGGCTGTCCATCTGATCCTCCTTGGGCTCCTAGAGGTCCGCGTCTACGTCTTTCCGTGAGGAGTGTTACCTCTGCGTCCGCCAGTAGTTTTATGTCCCTTCGGAGTCCATCTCCTCCATTAAATAGTCCTTTTCCTCCACTACCTCGAACAATTGAATAATGTACAACTTGGAAAGGATAGGCATGTTCTAGTGCCTCGATGGGAGTGTTCAGCGAGTTTGACATATGGGTGTGAACACCCGAGAGACCATCTCTACTAGGCCCTGCTCCCATTCCACCTCCCGCGGTTTCATAGTAAGTAAAGGGTTTATCAAACCTGGGATCTTTACCGCCAATGGTCAGGTTATTCATGGTTCCCTGGGAGAGGGCTGGGATTATATCAGGAAGAGCTTTCCCGAAAGCTTGTAGTAATACGTCAGTGATACGTTGGCTGGTCTCTACATTTCCAGCGGCCACGCTAGCTGGCGGCGTAGCATTCACGATAGAATTTTCTGGAAGAATGAGATTGATGGAAGACATAGACCCTCCTCCGGCTGGAAGAGATTCTCCTAGGATATGTTCGACGACACAGCGGATAACATACCTGGTGGCAGATGAGGTAATAGCTTCTACTGCGTTAATTCCGCCAGTCACCTGGTGACTGGTACCGCTGAAGTCGACATTGAGCCCCTTCGAATGTCGGGCTATTTTGACGAAAATTGGTATATCGATATTCCCGAAACCATCGTCGTCCATCAAGTCTTGGGCCTCAAAATTACCAGATGGCATCTTATTCAAACCAAGAGCTACTAATCGGTCTGCATACTCGATGAGACAGTCCATGAAGTAGAGGGTGCTTCCAGCTCCGTGTTTCGAAACAATTTCCAGCAACCGTTTAGTGCCAGTGTGGAGGGCAGCTAGTTGAGCGTCAAGGTCTCCCTTCCTTTCAATTGGGGTACGCACATTTGCTAAGATAAGAGAGCAAATTTCTTCATCGAGTTTTCCTGATCGGTAGAGTCTTATTGGCGGAATTATTATTCCTTCCTGATAGATTTCACGGGCTAATGGCATGGATCCTGGAGTCATCCCTCCTACATCAGAGTGATGGGCTCGGGATGCCACATAGCCTAATGGCCTACATCCGTTTGCTTCAAAAACGGGGGATATCATTGTGATGTCTGGCAAATGGGTTCCACCCCTGTATGGGTCGTTAAGACATACCACATCGCCTTCCGCAAGCGGCCCCAGTTCATCGAGGGCTGTTATGACGCTCAACGGCATTGCACCTAGGTGGACTGGCATATGGTCACCAAGAGCTACTGCTACTCCACTAGGATTAAATAGAGCACAGGAATAATCTCTACGCTCTTTGATATTGGGAGAAAATGCAGCCCGTTTCAATGCAGCCCCCATTTCTTCAGTGAGTGCCGTGAACAATTGCCGAAAGATTTCAAGTTTTAAAGCTTGTGGGTTGCTCTGGTCAGTCATGGACACTCCTAATTGATATCTACTCGGTGGATAGACTTAGTTGCCTTGCCTTAGTGTTACCAGTAGTCAATCCACAAGCCCTCAGTTTCAATCTGTCTTGATTTGTTTACCGAATTCAAAATATCTGTTCGTGCTTCGAGAGTCTACGGAAGAGGTCCTGACTCTGAATCGCTTAGCTCTAGTCGCATGAATGGTGGGGCTATATTCTGCGCCATTTGAGATTCACCGCTGGCGTGTACTCACTCCATTCAGTATGTTGTCGGCCCTTACTCCTAAGTGAGACGGGAGTGCTCTAATGTTTAAGCTATGATGTTGCGAATGAATTTGTCAGTATTTGTCACGCATGACCGAGTGGAAGCCTGTTATGGTTAATACATCAGGAAGTGATGGAGGCGTTGACGAAGGGATACTAAAATTGTCTCCTTCTCAAACGAGACGCCTATTAGATTCTTATTATGAGAACGCTCGGTTACCATCGCCAGCAGGAGGCTTTTTTCAGATGTTGCGAGTGAAGTCTGAAGAAGATGGGTCAGGAGTAGCCCTCCTAGAATGTGGATCGTCATCGTTGCGTTATCTATTGAAAATTCCAAAGGCGAAGCGTGTAGAAAAAAAAGATATTCAAACAAGAATGGAGAGAGGCGAAGAACTGCAGTGTCCCAGACACTTAATTCAACTACTGAATAGGGTGGGAAATAGGTATGTCTGCCGCAAATGTGGAGTCACCTACGCTGTATCGAAATAAGGTCTCTGGTCGAGTAACCTGGGTTGGCATGTTGAAATTTAAGATGCTAATCCAAAAGAATCTTTCATTTTCTTGCACCTTGGTGACTTTCTTTCTGTTCGGGTGCGTGGCAGACGATTGGTCCCCAGGTATAAATACTGTGGAGTGCTCTGAAGGAATAGAGAGGGCTGGAGCCCAATCTTACAGGGTAATGAGGTTGGGTGGAGCCCGGGACGAAGAACACCTACTTCCTGCACAGGTTGAGATATATGAAGGTGAATCTGTCAAATTTATTTCTCTGGATCATAGGTTGCATAGCTTATCTTTTGTGTCCGACTCATTGTCTCCAGAAATGGCCTCGTTTTTGTCCAAAGCTAAGCAGTTCCTTCCCGCACCGTTGATGAGTCAAGGGGATTGCCTGGAGTTAAATTTCAATGACGCTCCGCCTGGTAGGTATATTTTTGTCAGCAGGGGTCACGGAGACCCAGCTTACGGAAGAATTATAGTGCAAAAGAAATAGATACGAGCCAGCCCGGGTGTTCCCACGCTGGTGATCTCTGCTCGGTGAAGTGCGGGTAGATTAGCCAGGGATTTGTGATGCTTTTTTAAAATGGAATGTCGGGTCGGCTTAAAGGTGAACTGGGGTTCTACGTTGCCGCCTTCTTTCCCGACGGATAGCTGCCTCGCGCTTCCTTTTTCTCTGTGCACTAGGCTTTTCGTAAAATCGACGTTTACGTAATTCGGAATACAGTCCTGATCTTTGGATCTTACGTTTGAATCTGCGAAGAGCACGTTCGAGGCTCTCGTTGTCTTGAACAGTTACATGCAAAGTGATACCACTCCTCAAAATTTGTTTGAAAATAGGAAAGACAAAGTTAGTGGTGAAAGGTGGATCAGGGAAGTGTTGGTTCGTCGGCGAGTGTTTGGGTACACTCCACATACTCGCTACGGTTAGATAGGAAATCTTCCTTCCAAGTTGTATAGGTTGGGATTGGAAGTCGGCATTCTATATATTCCAGGACTATTAAAGCAAGCTGAAGTTGATCGTCTGACTTAAAATCAATTGTTTGCCCTTCGAGGATGTGATCGACAGTGCGTTCAAAGGTTTTGTGATCTACTAGTGCAATGAATCGGGAGATTTGGTCTATTTTGTATGAGGAGTATAGAGATTGGAGCTGAAATTGATCGGGTTTGGCTGCATTTCTGAGGTATTCACTAGCGGTGTTACTGATGCTTGTAGACTTTTTGTTGAGACTAGCCTCAAACCATTGTTTTAACTTGAAAGTTCTTTCTTCTCTGACTTGTTGCTTGTGTACTGCGGACGCGAGTAGAGATCGAAGCAAGGGTCTCCCAAGACCCCTAGCCTTAACATCTATTTCAGATTCGGAAATTTCAATAAAAATGTTAGCTGTTTCCACTATACCACTGTCTCCGAAATCCAGTTTTTTTCTTGGACGGAATTTGATTCGTCCATACCAATGCTGGTCTTTTCCCATAAAGCTTACTAGGAAGCAGGACCAAGTTTCATTGTCCCACTCTAGAAATCCAAGGGAGCGTTCACGCCGGTGATCAATCAATTTGTGGTCGGTTAGGTCTGTTACTGGCCGGGGTTTCTTGGGCTAATTTTCTTAGAATAGAAGATGTGCGAAGGTCAGATCCTATGCAAGCATTATTTTCAAAGGGAATGAGGATTAGTGATGGATTCGGGTATCCCTTGCCTTTTAGGCTATAGATTTGTTATCGTCTTGGTCCAGAATTTCACAGAGATTGTCTAACTGCAGTAGGTAGCAGACGAAGCCTGGCTCTCAGCAAAGCTGGGGTTTTTGTCCAACATCGGAGGATGGCATGGAAACAAGTGTTATCTCGCTCAAATCGCGGTCTAGACCAGAAGCTATGGCAGATGTTCCTGGAGTATGTGATCTATCACTAACTCGTGCCGTAGTCCAGTATAGGGAATCTCACGAGGCTGTTTCCTCGGGAGGCTCCATTCAAGATATAGGTTTGGGGTTGGTCGTAGAGGGTCGCTTTGCTGCTGCGTCGGAAGTGTTGGATCTAGGAAGTGGCAGGCTAAAGGTGCTCGACTTGAGTTCTGAGTTAGTTGTCCTGGATTGGGTTCATCAGCCTACTTTGGAATATATCAACAGGCTGATAACAGACCAGGAGGAGAAACTTACTTCTTATTCTCTGCGCCTGGCTATTAAGCTTCTCAGCAGGGTCGGGTATGGACCATTGACAAGGCCTACTATTCTTAGAATAGGCTTTAGAGATATTTGCCAAGACCTGGATTTTCACGAAGGCACCTCGGTGAGGATCGTCCTGAGTGCTGACCTGGATACTGTTCGGGTGAATTTGGACTACAATCGGGGCTCTCTGATTTTTACTGTTCCTTCCAGTGATCGCTACGAAAAATTAGAACAAGCCCTATTAAAGGCGTTTCCAGAGAATGACATAGTATATACGGGGGTGCAACATACTAGTGGCACTGTCCAGTATGAAGTGCTCTTCGCTGTACCTTCAAACTTAGCTGGTGTACAACTGGAATGCTTGACCATTAGGATGGGATTGATGTGCTTGCTAGAAATGTTTGAATCCAAGAGACACGAGGTTATCGAGCATCACTTGGCGACATTCGGTCGAAGAAACACGCTTTCTCAGATTCCACTTGATGACCGCAATTCTAGATTTGTGACCTTGTCGGGGGACGATGCAGAAAGCGATAAGACTTCAGTCATGACTGTCCACTAGGCCTCAGGTTGGGGATAGTTTCTGGAAGAGTTGGCCTGCCGGACGATAGGATGGGACTAGTAGCCTATACCAGTAGTTTCATCCTGAGGTCAGTTCATTCGAACCAAGCCTTCATTTACTGCAAAATTTCTGCAAGAATGTATCCCAAACGGGCCTTGTGATTGTAAATCGATTTTAGTCAGTATCCTTCTATAGTTCTGTGATAAATTCCCTTAGGTATCCAAGTGGATTACGGTGGACAACGTTGAGGTCATCAATTAATATGTAGCATATGTATTATGTAAAGTGTTACACAGCAGTAACTTACAAGGAATAGTTGTTTGTACAACAATTTTTGTAATAAGCTTGCTTTCTAGAAAAATCAGGTGTAATGTGGTCCAGCTTGAGAGTCTATTAATGCCTCTTGAAAATTGAAAATATGAAATCTTAAGCCAGTCAGCTACCGTGCTGACTGAGTTCTCGTTCAGAACCTTGTACAGCGGGAGAAATACGTCTATATGTGGGATACTTGTCCAGTACAGATCGAAGTAGAGTTACCAGCTGATTTGGCAGAAAAAGTTGAGGCCATTCAAAAAGCAGATCCCGAATTTATGAGCAAAATTGTGCTGTACGGACTCACTAGGAGGACGCTGTATGAGCATTTGAAAGGGAACAGTGAGGTTGCTCAGCAAGGAAGTACAGAGGTACAAGCTGTTTTCTAAGGTCTTGACGTGTCTCCAGTGCCGAAATAAACCTAAGAAGGTTTAAATGCATAGCATGAACTCCCAGGAGGGATTTTGTGCTTGTGTTAGTTAGAGTACTTGGAGGCTTCAATTGGGTGACATCCAGTCGAGTTTTTCTGATCAAGAAAAAGAAAATGTTCAGGAATCAGAACTCAAAGATAAGTATTTAGATTATTGTTCTGCTCAAATAGCGGAGCATCTTCTTTTACTATCTCCTGATGAAATTTATCTTTTGGCCAGGGAAGCCCACCTATCGGACGGAATGACGGGAGAACCCTCTTACGAAGATCTAGTTAGATTGGCCCAAGGAGGAATATCTAAAAGGCTGGCCTTACCTTCATTTCAAGAATGGGTAGAGGAATACAAGGAAAACACGGGCAAGTTTGAAGATAAATTCCTAGCCCTCTGGAAGTAGAGGGGCGGTACCCCTGAGGGTGATTTCTCAGTTCTTGAGGATTTAGAATGGAAGATCATCATCAGGATCAGATATCGGTTTTTTAGGGCTTTCAGGAGGGGCTGGAGGTTTGGGGCTATAGCTTCCGGAGTCACCTACGCTGTCATCTTTCGATCCTAACATCTGCATGTCCCGTACGTTAATGTTGGTCCAGTAACGCTTTTGGCCATCATTTTCGGTTTCTGAGTACTCTACACTTCCCTCTACGTATATCTGTTTACCTTTTTTTACGTACATCCCTATAATTTCAGCTAACTTTCCCCATGCAGTGCATCGATGCCATTCGGTCTTTTCTTGCTGTTGTCCATCGCGATCTTTCCATGTTCGGCTGGTTGCCAATGAAAAATTGACATTTGGATTACCGCTGGCAGTGGCTCGGATTTCGGGGTCATTTCCTACGTGCCCGATGAGCATAATCTTGTTCAATGATCGGCTCATTCTGTGTTGCTCCTTGGATGTAGTATCTGTGAAAAATGTTGGGATTGTCACTTGTTTGCCCTCAAACTACTTACAGCTGGGAGTAGGCGCCATGGTTGGCTGGCGCCTTGGTGTATAGTGAGATATTTTCATCTGGAATTTCATTGATAATTGTGTGTTGACAGCTATTATAGGTGGGTCATGACTGAGTTGGAATATCTTAGTGTGGAAAAAGAGAATGAAATTGCTATCGTTGCAATCGATAGGCAGGGTAAACTCAATGCACTGAACTACAAGATGTTGCAAGAGTTGGAGGGAGTTTTTACTGATCTGTCCCAGGACGAGAACCTTCGAGGAGTGATTCTTATCGGTAGAGGCAACAAATCTTTTGTAGCTGGTGCTGATATAGAGGAACTGGCTGATTTAAATAGACAATCAGGGAGAAGTCAGAGTGGTGAAGGGCAGAGAGTATTCACTTTGATCGAGAACTTCCGGACACCTGTGCTTGCAGCAGTAAATGGATATGCATTGGGGGGCGGATGTGAGTTGGCTTTGGCTTGTCATCTGAGGGTTGCAAGTAAGAATGCTAAGTTTGGATTCCCTGAGGTTGGTCTTGGAATAATTCCAGGATTTGGAGGAACAGTTAGACTCTCCAGGGTGGTTGGGTTTGGTCGAGCTATAGAAATGATTTTGACGGGTAATATGATTACTGCTGATAGGGCTGAGCATTTTGGTTTGGTCAGTGCGGTGTTCGAGCCCGATGAGCTTCTTTCTCGATCTAAGGACTTCTTAGGCAGTATTACTAGACACTCGCCCCAGGCGATCCAGAAGGCCATCCAGTCTCTCTATTTTGCCCAGGACTCTAGAGCTATAGAGTCTTTTATTATGGAGAATGACCTCTTTGGTCAGCTTACAGGGACTGAAGATATGAAAGAGGGTGTGGGGGCATTTTTGGAGAAGCGAAAACCAGTATTCAAAGGAGTGTAGCTGGGGTGCTCAAGGCTAGCAATGCAGCTATTTTGGAGTTAGTTTTATGTGTTAATACGACGTCTTATGGATCCCTTTTCTTTTGCATCTAAGCGAACTGAAACTCCGGCTTTTCCGAAACCTTGGGGTCCAAGAGCTTTCTTTTCCAGAAGAGGGAGTTGCCATTGTCGGTCCAAATGCTCAGGGGAAGTCAAATCTTCTGGAAGCTATCTACTACCTTGAAATCTTTAGGTCTTTTAGGGGATCGAAACCACAGAACTTGGTAGCCTTTGGAGAAGATGTTTTTAGAGTCGAAGGTTCAATCGAATCAGGGGAAGGAGGGAAATTGGCGACCCAGATAGTCGCAGCCTATGAAACGTCTAGTCGACGACGGAGAATAACTATAAATGGAGATCAGCCTGCACGTGTGGGTGATGCGATTGGACACTTGGCGGCGGTAGTTTTTTCACCTGCTGATGTAGGTATTATTGATGCTGGTCCCAGTGCTCGCCGTCGTTATTTGGATGTTCTCTTATCGTTGAATCGGGAGGGTTATCTAGGATCTTTACAAACTTACAAACATATTCTTGCACAAAGGAATGCTTCTTTACGCTCCAGTGCTGATATGATGGCAGTGAGGGCGTGGGACGATTCTCTGGCTCGAAGTGCTTCTGAGATTATGATAGCAAGAGCAGATTGGGTTAAAGAACGAAGTGGAGATTTTCGCAGATACTATGAGATGATCAGTGGTAAGATTTCTGCTTCAATGTCCTATGTCTCTAAAGTCGCTATCGAGGATTGGAATAGGGAACAAGTTTATTCCAAATGCTTGCAAGTACTGGAGGAGAGTTGGTCGAGGGATATTTTCAGGAAGAATACTAGTCAGGGCCCTCATCTCGATGAGTTATTACTGACTTTGCAGGAAGGAAGAACCCTAGGGGAAATCAGGGAGATTGGGTCAGGGGGTCAACGTAGAACAGCAGCTTTGGCATTAAGGCTGATTGAAGGAGATACTATTCTGGGTTCAAGGGGGGTCCAGCCGATTCTTCTTTTGGATGATGCGTTTGCAGAGCTAGATGATGGTAGGAGAGAGAGAGTCCTTTCATTGATGGATCAAGATCGATTTGGCCAGGTAATTATGACGGCACCTAAAGAAAGTGATGTGCAAATCCATGGAGAGAATCTCTACCAATGGGGAATCAGGGACGGCAAAATATACGCATGAAGAATGCTCAGCCTGAAAAGATTGGAGATTTTCTAGATATAATCCTAAAAAAACGTGGACTTGCTACCCAAATTTCCCGAACTGATATTCTGGACAGCTGGGATTCAGTGGCAGGGAAAAAAATCGCCAAAGTAACGGAAGCTAAGGCAGTGCAGGGAGCCACCTTGTTTGTTGATGTTCAGAGTAGTATATGGCTTACCGAACTAAGTTTCATTAAGAAGACATTACTAGCTAAGATTAACCAAGGCCTTCCTAAGGAGGCAAAACTAGAACGAATCATCTTTAGGTTGATGGAAAAGTGATTTAAGTCTGACTTTAGTGTAAGATAACAATAACGAGACCTCAAAAACCAAGTGAGTGGTGGATGGCCAAGAAAGCAAAAGATAAGCAAAGTGACTATACAGCTGGACAGATTACCGTACTGAAAGGTTTAGATGCGGTGCGGAAAAGGCCAGGTATGTACATAGGTTCGACGTCGACTAGAGGGTTGCATCACCTGGTCTATGAGGTAGTGGACAACTCGATCGATGAAGCTATGGCAGGATTCTGTAAAGAAATAAGGGTGTCCTTGCTAAAGGATGGATCAGTTCGTGTCATAGATGACGGAAGAGGGATCCCAGTTGATATTCACCCTGAGGAAGGTGTTCCGGGTGTGGAATTGGCAATGACCACTCTGCACGCTGGCGGAAAATTCGACAAAGATTCTTACAAAGTCTCTGGCGGACTTCATGGTGTTGGGGTAAGTGTCGTCAATGCTCTTTCTGACTGGCTTGAAGTAGAGATTGTTCGTGATGGACAGCGTTTCCATCAGCGCTATGAAAGAGGAGTCAAGCAAAAGGATCTGGAAGTAGTAGGCAAAGAAAAAGGCAGTGGAACTCAGGTGGTTTTTCATCCTGACTCTGAGATTTTTACGGAACTTGTCTATCAATTTGACATTCTGAACGATCGATTGAGAGAGATGGCATTCCTCAATAGAGGATTGAAAATCGTACTCACAGACGACAGAGATGGCTCAGAGCAAGTTCATCAGTATGAAGGAGGTCTGAGTTCTTTCGTAGAGTATGTCAGGGGTAACAGGAAGCCACTTCATGAAGAGGTGGTTTATTTTGGTGCTAGTAGGGAGGAAGCAGATGTAGAAGTGGCACTGCAGTACAATGAGAGTTTTCGAGAGCATACTTCGACCTTCGTCAATAATATCAATACTCACGAAGGGGGAGCTCACCTGACAGGTTTAAAGGCGGCTCTAACTAGGACTATCAACGACTACGCTCGCCGGAACAAACTGTTCAAGAAGAGCGATGAAAGTCTGTCGGGGGATGATGTAAGAGAAGGGCTCATATGCATTCTTAGTGTCAAGGTGATGGAACCCCAATTCGAAGGACAAACGAAAACTAAACTGGGGAACAGTGAAGTCAGGGGTGCAGTGGAAGCTATAGTTAATGAGCACCTTGGAGTTTTCCTTGAGGAACATCCAAAGGCTGCTAAGGCTATTATCGGGAAATCTCTTTCGGCAAAATGGGCGAGAGAAGCAGCCCGTAAGGCGAGAGATTTAGCTCGTAAGAAAAGTGCACTGGAGGGAGGTGTTCTTCCGGGCAAACTAGCAGACTGTTCAATCTCGGACCCTTCACTTACAGAAATCTACCTGGTAGAGGGAGATAGCGCAGGGGGAAGTGCAAAGCAGGGTCGTGATCGTTCATTCCAGGCAATTCTTCCATTGAAGGGAAAAATACTGAACGTGGAAAAAGCTAGAGCAGATAAAATTCTGTCGAATGAAGAGATTGGTGCCATGATCACCGCTATCGGTTGCGGGATTGGAGAGGAATTCAACATCGAAAAAGCTCGTTACCATAAAATAATAATAATGACTGATGCTGATGTAGATGGGGCTCATATAAGAACCCTCTTGCTCACCTTTTTTTACAGGGAGATGGAGAGTTTGATAACGCAGGGCTATGTGTATATTGCTAATCCACCCCTTTATCAACTCAAGAAGGGGAAGAAAGAGTATTATGCTTATTCTGAAGAGGACCGGGAAAAGTATATGGACCGTTTCTCAAATGGAAAGAAAGGTAAAGAAGGAGCGGGGGTCCAAATTCAACGCTATAAGGGTTTGGGGGAGATGAATCCTGGGCAGTTGTGGAAAACAACGATGGATCCTGATAACAGAACGATTCATCAGGTAACCGTTGAAAATTCTACAACAGCTGAGAAGACGTTCCGAGACTTAATGGGGGAGGAAGTTCAGCCTAGAAAAGAATTTATTACTAAACACGCAAAATATGTCAAGAATCTCGACATATAAAAATCAATGGTGAATACAATACGAGGTCTGAGCATCCAGGAGCAAGTGTCTTATTTAGTGGACAACGCCAGTTCTTGGATTATGAATCAGCGTACAATACATAGGGCACTAGCTGAGCCCTTGTCTGAGACTACCCTGGCCGCACTTCAAGGATTTTTCAATAGAGATACGTTGGACAGAGTGAGAATCAGAAGAGTTCCTGTAATTGATAATCCTTCTTTTTACAGTGCTTTTGAAGATGCGGGAGAATCTGTGCCGCTGGATTTTGATGTTTGGGCCGCCATTACCTTTGGGGATGTGATTCTGATAAGTGAAACCCAGACGGCTGGGCCTCTTTCCCACTCTATTCTCTTCCATGAACTGGTGCATGTGGTACAGTTTAAGATTCTTGGCATACACGAATTTGCCAGAAGGTACGTCAGCTCTTTTGTACAAAGCGGATTTAACTATATGACGATTCCTTTAGAGTCTGTTGCATTTGACCTGCAAGGTAGATTTGAAAATTGTACGAAAAATTTTTTTCCTGCAGAAGAAGAAATCCAGTCGCGGTTATTTATCCCTGGGCTACCATATGCGGGTCGAAAAAGTTGATCTGTATAAACGCAAAATACAGTTAATACCTAAGTCCGATTGCTTTTAGTTTTAATGGGTTTGGATGCTCCATCATTTGAAGCATGACAATAATATGCCAAAACTTAAAACTGTCTCTTTAAGAAGAATAGTGGAAATGGGTCTCAATTAATCTCGTGAGGTCATAGGCACCCATATTCCGGATACTTATTTATAAGGGGCCAGGAGTTTTTAGGATGGAAACTGCGACCATGCCTAATAAACCAACCACCAGAAGATAATATATCGTGGGAAGGATAGTTTTTCTTAGTGTAGCCCCCTCTTTTCCTAAAAGACCAACGGTTGCTGACGCAGCTACAACGTTATGGATTGCGATCATGTTACCAGCTGCTGCACCTACAGCTTGGAGTGCCACTATCATCGCACTCGAGATGGTTAGACGAACTGCGACCTCATGTTGGAAAGCGGCAAACATTAAATTGCTCACGGTGTTTGAGCCAGCGATGAATGCTCCCAATGCTCCTGTTGGGCCAGCAAATAATGGCCAGATACCGCCTACGGTGGTGGCAACCCAATCTGCCATTGCAAGGGGCATCGACGCAAAACCAGAATCATTGATTCCTGAGTTTATATAAACTTTAACCATAGGGACCGTAAATACGAGTACAAATCCAGCTCCAGCAAGGACTTTACTAGAATCGACGAATGCACTCTTCAGGCTACTGGGATCCATACGATGCATGAAGGCTGTTATGACAACCACTACGATCATGATGGTTCCGGGAAGGTATAACGGTGTGGTTCCAGCGGTAATGGATGTACCTAGTATTTCTGTCCACTCGAACCTCAGGCTTCTCAGAACTGCACCAACTGGGAGAGAAGGGAGTCGACTTAGGATTAGAAAGAAAGCTAATATCAAGTAGGGTGCCCAAGCCTTAGGAGATGACATATGTGCCCTTTCCTCTACCTTATTCGATTTCTCATCTAGGTCGCTGTTCCAATCTGAGGGCCAATTCTTACGATCAGGAAAGTCCCAGGTATCTTCAGGTACAAGGAATCCCCGCCGGGTTGTAAAAGAAACAATGGCTAACCCTACGAGCCCACCTACAAGCGAAGGAAATTCGGGACCTAGGATCCATGCGGTCATAACATAGGGGACTGTAAAAGCTATTCCACCGAATAATGTGAATGGGAGAATCGATAATCCTTCAGTCCAGGAACGGTTTGCTCCAAAGAAACGGGTCATCATCACCACCATTAGCGTCGGCATTAAAGTACCAGTGATTCCATGAATGACGGCGGCTCGGACGGCTACTGCGTTTACATATTGACCCATAGTGACCCCGGAGGCTGTCAGCATAGCTAAGAATTCAGGACTAGCTACTCCCTCCTGGACACCGACCAAGATTGGAGTGCCGACTGCCCCAAAAGTCACAGGGGTACTTTGTATCATCATCCCCAGCATTACAGCACCAGCTGCTGGGAATCCCATGGCTACCATTAGTGGAGCAGCTACAGCAGCGGGAGTTCCAAAGCCAGAAGCCCCTTCTATGAATGATCCGAAAAGCCAAGCTAAAATGACTACCTGGATTCTCCTGTCGTCACTGATACTATTGAAACTCCTCCGGATTGCTGAGACACCGCCTGATCTTTCCAGTGTATTTAGCAGGAATATGGCACCAAAAATAATCAGCAGTAGGTCAAAAGTAGTAAATAATCCTTCCACTGATGATGCGGCAACATTAGCCAAAGACATGTCCCAAAAATAGAAAGCAATGACAGCGGCAGTTACGTAGACAATTGGCATTGCAATCCTGGCCGGAGTACGAAAACCCACTAATAATGTTCCTGCCAGAAGAATTGGAAGGCTGGCTAGCCCTGCTAATGTTCCTGAGCTCACTGGTACCTCTTTGATAATGGTAGAATGTTTTTGCCTGAGGGAACCTTTGACATTGGTACTGAATAGGCAACATGCGGTGTCATTAATGTTCCGAAAAGAGTGAGGTTGATCGGCTGAACACAGAACAGATTGTTCCATGAGATAGATTGGAGATGTTGGTGGCACCTTGTCTGCGATGATAGCTATCCTCTATTTTCGCGTTCACGATACCTAAACATTTTCGAGATAGGAAAACTCCATGGGATTACCCACCAAAATTTTGATTGGACTATTGAGCGGAGTCTTGACTGGTGTAGTAGCTAATGCTCTTAGCCTCAATTGGCTGAAGAATATACTACAGGCTCTAGAACCCTTAGGTACAGCTTGGATCCAAGGAATAACGATGGTAGTCATCCCATTAGTAGTGGCTAGTCTGATGCTGGGCACGGCCTCTCTTGGGGATCTCAGGAAATTAGGAAGGATTGGAGGTAAAACAATCGGTTACTACATGACTACTACAGCTGTAGCAGTCATGATTGGTTTAGGCATATCCAATCTGGTCCGTCCGGGTAACGGTATCGACGAAGCGACGCGCAATGCACTGTCTTCTAGATTCGAACAGGATGCTGTAGGTAGAGTTGATCTCGCAGAAAATGCACCTGGAGTAGTAGAGACTTTATTGAACATAATTCCTAGAAATCCGGTGCAGGCAGCAGCAGAGTTCGATTTACTGGCTTTGATATTTTTTACCATCGTATTTGGAGCAGCTATAAGTACTCTGGAATTCAAAAAGAGAGATGCAGTACTGGGATTTTTCGAGGGAATCAACGGTGCCTCGGTGGTGGTCATAGGTTGGATTATGAAACTTGCACCTGTCGCAGTTTTTGCATTGATCGCTCCCATTGTAGCCCAGTTTGGTCTAGATCTGTTGCGAAGTCTACTTGTCTACGCTTTGGTCGTAGTGGCAGGACTATTCCTACACGTGCTGATCACCTATACATCAGCGGTTCGTTTTTTTGCTAGAATAAAGCCAAGAACGTTTTTCTCTAGAATGTCTTCCGTTCCCTTGGTAGCTTTTTCAACTTCATCTTCCAGTGCGACACTTCCACTCACCATGGAGACTGCCGAAGAAAATCTTGGAGTTTCGAAGTCTGTTTCAAGTTTCGTTCTTCCTCTGGGGGCAACTATTAATATGGACGGAACCGCCCTATATCAGGCTGTGGCAGTAATGTTTATAGCTCAAATCTATGGAATACCCTTAGGGGTGGGAGAGCAGCTGGTGGTTGTAATGACAGCAACACTAGCTTCTGTAGGTGCGGCTGGAGTTCCCAGTGCAGGAATCATAACCTTGATCATTGTACTCAACTCGGTGGGGTTAGGAGCACATGTACAAGCTGGGATCGCTCTGATCTTGGGTGTTGACCGTATCTTAGACATGTTGAGAACTGCAGTAAACGTGACGGGTGATTTGTGCTGTGCTGCAGTCATCGCTCGTAGCGAAGGAGAGTTGGAGTTACCCGACAGAGGAGTTTGAGAGAATGCCTTTCCAGCTGATTATTGATCCCTATACAGAGTTGTTACCTGTAATAAAGAATGGTGGAGAAAGGTTATCAAAACTGTTTCTGTTGGGGGCGATTCTGTTGTCAGGTTGTGGCGACGGATTAGATGATGGACAATACCAAGCTGTCTTTGATGAGATTGATAATCGTGGAAAGCATGGTATGTCTTCTATAATTTCAGCTCTAGATGATCCAGATCCTGCTCTCCAGCGCTTAGCCGTTGAAGGGTTGGGGCGCTTCGAGTCGGAAGAGCATGTTCCAAGGATCGCTAGAGCTTTGGAATCTCAGGATTGGCTGGTGCGTCTCTCTGCTGTAAATGCATTAGGGCAGGCAGTATTTCGGACAGACGGTGATGAGGTGGCCGACACCCTTCTAGAGCATCTTTTGGTTGAAGAGAATGCAGAGGTGAAGGGGGGTATAGCTCGAACTTTAGGACGCCTTTCCTTCTCGAACCAGAGTAAAAACCAGCTTGTCGTTAATGCTTTACTTGAAATGTTCGAGCAAGGTATTTCGGTGGTGGAACGGCCTGTTGTACTCGGGGTTGCTATGGGTTTGGAGTCTATGGTTCGAGGACTGCAGTTCGGCACCGATGAGCCGCCCGCTAGAGTAGTACGACTTCTGCAGGAGCTTCTAGGATATACTGGAACCGATGGTGACGGCAAGGTGACCGAATGGGAATCCAGAGCAACCATTCGGAGGGTGGCAATTCTGGCTCTATCCTCTCTGAAAAATGTAGAGATTGAGACCTTAATCCAGGCGACCAAGGATGCAGATTCAGGGGTCCGGAGGATAGCGATGTTGGCTATGGGCCAACAATTAGAAGGAGATTTGCAGGTCATAGAGGGTGGGTTATCAGATCCTTCACCGATGGTGCGAATGGAGGCAGTAAAATCATATGCGAATCGAACCCGAGATATGGAAGGATGTCAGTTGCTACTATCCAAGGTTGAAGATGAGAACTTACATGTGTCATTAGCAGCTCTGAATCTAATAGGTGGAGAATGTACAGGGGGGGACGAATTTGAGGCTGTGCTGTCTTCTTTGATTTCAGATCCTTCTGCTCAGGAGCCTCATAATTGGCACAGAGCGGCACATGCTTTGGTTGCGTTGGCTGAAGTATCTAGTGAACGGGGAGACCTCTTGATTGAGGATTTTGTTTCCCACCAGAGCCCATTTGCCAGATCTTATGCTGCTAGAGCCGCTGCGATCACAGGAAATCTAGATGTACTACTCGGTCTGATGGAGGACACTGATTCAAATGTGCTTGTTCATGCAGTGCAGGCTTTATTTGCAATCGAAGGTGACGATATTGATTCCGTCCTCATAGCTCAATTAGGTAGTATTGATCCGTTCCTGATTTTGACAGTAGCACAGCTACTTGAAGGGTCTCCCAATTCGCACGAAGCTATTGAGCCTCTGGTGGAATCCTTGAAGAGAATGTCCCAAGAACGGAAACAGACATATCGTAATCCGAGAATGGCTCTCCTAGAAAGACTAGGAGAATTCGGAGGATCGAGGCAGGTGATATCCCTGGAGCCATACCTCCGGGATTATGATCCTGTGATAGCTAACAGAGTCTCGGAAATTTTGAAGGTCTGGACCGGTAAGGATTGGCCTGTAGATCCTCAGGTTTTGGATCGCCTTCCCATGCCCTCTCGGATAGAGCTGGAACAGATGGAAAATACGGTTGTCACTCTTCACATGGAGCGGGGAGGAGAGATTCCAGTTGCACTGATACCAGATCTGGCACCTACACATGCGTATAGGTTCAAGAATTTGGCAGAGAATGGCCAACTGAATGGATTAACGTTTCATAGGGTGGTCAGTAATTTCGTCATCCAGGGATTGAGTCCAGGAGCGAATGAGTATGCGGGTCACTCTGAGTATACTAGAGATGAAATCGGACTTTTAGCACACTGGCGGGGAACAGTGGGCACCTCTACCCGCGGCAGGGATACTGGAGATGGCCAGATTTTTGTCAACCTTATTGATAACCATAATCTGAACCATGATTTCACTATTTTTG
>DUCW01000183.1:7076-37261 GCA_012959595.1 Gemmatimonadota bacterium | reverse complement strand
AGCCGCGGACTTGTCGACCCTGCGGAAGTTAGTTTGCCTAGGTCTCGTGGCGCGAGGCGGCGGGCTGAAGGAATGGAGGTCGTGGATTTAGTTGCAGAAGGCGATGTGGTCATTAGAGCGACTGTCGAAATCTTAGGTTCCGACTAGAATCAAAATTAAGGAGGAACTGTTGACCAGGAAATCAATATCAAGTCCTACCGCTTCTTCGGTCGGACCGTATTCACATGCGGTAGATGATGGTGATTATATATTCTGTTCTGGCCAAACTCCCTTGGACCCTGAGACCGGGAAGCTCGATCCAGGTGGAGTGGGCAGTCAGACACGTCAGTGTTTTGAGAACCTCTTTTCCGTGCTTAACGAGGCAGGCCTGACACATAAGGATGTCATCAAGGTACAGGTTTATCTCACAGACATGGATAATTTTACAGCGATGAATGAGATCTATGCTCAGCATTTTGATCAACCGTTTCCGGCGAGGACTACTATCGGGGTGGCCAGCTTGCCCTTGGGTGCCGAAGTCGAAATAGAATTAGTTGCAAAAAAATAAGATGAGCATCACCCACAGGAGTGTACCTATTTTTTTGGGTTGGGTGGAGGATTACTGATGAAACTCAAACTAAGTGAATCAGACAGTTTTATGTTGGCAGGTGAAAGTGGTCCTGCCGTTCAGATGGCCATGTCTATTCTGGTTCGTATGTCTGAAATACAAGGTGCTGAGCATCTTCTATCTATAGTATCCTCTCACATTGATAGTGCATTGTACATCGGCGACTCCACTCTCGACTATGCAGAACGATTGGTTGACTTGGGGGCAAAGGTATGTGTGCCGACGACCCTGAACGTGGCCGGAGTAGATCACCATGGTTGGGATCGCTGGGCCGTACCAGCTGAGTGGGCTCATAAAGCAAGAAGGCAAATGCTTGCCTATAAGGCCATGGAATGTAAGCCTACCTGGACCTGTGCACCCTACCAAACGGAGGAACGGCCAAGCTTTGGAGATCAGATAGCTTGGGGTGAATCAAGTGCTGTAGTGTTTGCCAACTCGGTCTTGGGTGCCCGGTCAGAGAGGTATCCTGACCTTTTGGATATTTGTGCGGCCATTACTGGTCGGGTGCCGGCTATTGGCCTACACCTCGCTGAAAATAGAGCTGGACAGGTCTTAGTAAGACTAAAAGCTATAAGCTGGGATTTACTGGATTCCGATGAATTTTATCCTGTGTTGGGTCACCAGATAGGCAAGTTGGCTGGTTCTAGGGTAGTGGTGTTGGACGCTGTGGGTGTCAACCCATCAGAGGACCAACTCAAGGCACTGGGGGCTGCTATGGCTTCTTCTGGATCTGTAGCTTTGTTCCATTGGGTGGGTCTTACCCCTGAAGCATCAACCATCCAAGATGCTTTTAAGGGGAAAGCTCCTGAGGAAACCATAGATGTGTCTTTGAGTGATCTAGCAGAGGCTAGAAACGATTTATCATCCTGTACTAGCGATCGGCTCGATATGGTTGTCCTAGGTTCTCCTCACTTCTCGTTAAATGAATTGAAAGCACTGGTGCCATTGATTGAAGGACGGCACTGTGACTCGAAGGTACGCTTCTTAGTTACAACTGGTCGGGGAGTCAAACTCTTAGCGGAAGAGATAGGCCTATTAGAAGTACTTCTTGAATTTGGTGCTGAGATTACTGTCGATACCTGTATACTCACTACGCCCATGTTATCCAGTGAGATTCGTAGCTTAATGACGAACTCTGCTAAATACGCATACTACGCACCAGGGCTTTTGGATCGAGAGGTAGTTTTTGGCTCAACTGAAGCGTGTGTAGAATCAGCTGTTTCAGGGAAAATAATAAAGGACGATGGATTGTGGGTCGTATAAATAGAAATAGGAAAGAAGAAGTAGATTCGGTTACGGAAAATGTATTAAGAGGACAGTCCGTAATCTCCGGTTCCGCGAATGGAAGATTAGTGGTATCAAGAGAACCTCTGAGTTTCTGGGGAGGTTATGATTTGGAGAGCGGGGAGATTATAGATCGACAACACCATCTTTCAGGAAAAGTGGTTAAGGATTGCATACTGGCGGTTCCTGGAACAAAGGGGTCCAGTACCACAACGGCAGTTCTATTAGAAGCTATGCAGAGGGGCAATGCTCCCCTGGCAATAATAACTTCGGGTGTGGATTCATTCTTGGCTTTGGCTTTGGTCGTTGCTGAAGAGATGTATAGGAAAAGTATTCCATTGGTGGCTCTAAAGCCTGCAGAGTATGCAGAGTTACCATCTGGACATGAAATAAGTGTTGAAGAAGATGGCCGGATTACATGGATACAACCAAATAGGTAAGGAAATTCTGGATTAGGATTAGGTAGTTCTTATCATTCTCCTCGTGGTCTGATGCAATCCTTTATCTTCCTGGAATTCTTATAATTTGCCCTGGGTCGGCTCTGATTCCAGCTGTGTTCAGGGATTCATAAAACTGTGGTATGCCAGTCGATATCAGGGAATTTAGGTGTTCTATAATCCTGGAGCCTTCTTCCCAAGCTGTATCGATATCTTGAAGTTGGTCTTGGGTCGGGAGTGTAGTAGATCCCTCTATTGAACCTCCTACGCCCATCGGTAGATCTCGCAAGTTGCTCTGAATATCGTCTAATGTGTCTATTATTTTTTCGGCTTCCTGGCCCAAGGTTTCTCCGGCCTCGGGGGCGGCATTTATTAGATGAATCACTCCCTGTACTTGTTCCTGGAGTCGCTGAACAGCTTGGCTGGCATCAAACACTGGTTTTTGCAGTCTGTAAATCGACATCAACGCTTCCTGACGAGCTTGAAGTTCACTGTTGGAGATTCCTATTCTAGGGTCTAGTCGAACCATGACGTCTCCAAACATTGTAACTTGCCCAAGTTCCACTTGGATTTGGTAGATTCCTGGCAAGTCCATAGGTCCTTGTGGTCGGGGTCCACCTCTGAATCTATTAGTTCCAGATCCAGTAGAGTCGTTTATAAAAGCTGGATCGATACGATAATCCCACAGTTCTTCATGGGCTCCAGGGGTCATCTTCTGAGAAAATGAGCGTATTTGTTGACCGGTTGTGGTCAATATTGTGAATTTCACATCTGAAGATCCTTTGAAGTCTGCAGGTACCCAATAGCGAATGCGTGCATCGTTGGTTGGATTGGGTAGGCGAAATTCAGCCGATCCAGTCCACTCTTGAACATTGGTAGTTCTCCATTGGATTGCTACACCAGTTTGGAACAAATGCGGGTTCTCCATTGGCCAATTGTCGGGTCTGGCTAGTTCAACTAACGGAGTGATATCGTCTAGTATCCATATGCCTCGTCCGTGTGTGCCTATGACTAAGTCATTGTTCTCCAGATGAATCTTAATGTCATCTACTGGCACCGTAGGGAGTCCAGTCATGAGACGTTCCCAATGGTCTCCCCCATTCATTGAGACAAAGATACCTACTTCGTTACCCAGAAAGAGTAGATTTATTTGATCTGGGTGCTCTACTATGACATTCACTGAAGATTCTGGTAAGCCAGATGTTATGCTTGTCCAAGATTTACCGAAGTCTTCACTTCTATATACATACGGTTGGAAATCGCCCGAGTAATGTCGGTCAAATGTTCCATAAACTCTGCCTTCAATTGTGTTAGAGGCCACTAAACGACTGACGTATGTATTTTTTGGGAGATCAGGAATGCGATCGGTTAGATCTGACCAATTTAACCCACCATCAAGCGTTCTCATGACACGTCCATCGTCGCTACCGGTGTAGAAAACTTCAGTGTTAAGGGGCGATTCTTCTATAGTAGTTAGCGTACTATAAAAAGAGACTCCGTCATGCATAGAAAGCATGGAATCAGACGGAGTTTCATCCATTATCGATAGCTGGGACCTATCCATATCGAAAGTCAAATCCGGACTTATCTGAGTCCATGTAGTCCCTCTGTCTGTACTTTTGAGTAGCATTTGGCTACCCAAATAAACGGATCTGGAATCATCCTGGGAAAGAAGCACAGGTGTGTTCCAGTTAAAGCGGTATTCACGTTCATCTGCATCGATGTCTTGGTCGGATGGATAATCTTTTCTAGGAAGAGATCCTTCGTCATCATCAAATAATGGACGAGGAGCAATTGATGAGCGCTCTCCTGTTTCAAGGTCTAGTAAGCCTATCCTACCATTTTGGGATTCTGAAAAAATCGTATTTGGATCCTCTGGATCGATCTTAACGTAAAATCCGTCACCCCCACTTATGTTTATCCAATCCGCATTGCGAACTCCCTGGCTGTCCAAAGTTTGAGAAGGTCCGCACCAACTTCCATTGTCTTGGAGTCCTCCACAAACCCAAAATGGGCTTCTCTGGTCGATGTCTATTTCATAGAACTGTGAGATTGGCAGGTTATCGTAGAATCTCCAGTTTTCTGATCTGTCAAATGAAACTGAGAGACCACCATCACTACCCAAGATAAGGTGGCTAGAGTTGTTTGGATCGATCCAAAGTGCGTGATGATCCAGGTGAACATTACGGGCACCTTGGTCAGAAAATGTCCTACCACCATCGTCAGAGCGCATTAGGTTCTGTCCGCCGAGATAAATACGTTCGGGATCGCTAGGATCTATTCGGACCATGCTGAAATACATGGGCCTTGGGTTTGTGTCTGAAAGGAAAGTCCAGCTGTCACCACGGTCGGTAGAGCCATAAATTCCAGTTTGTCCTCTTCGTGCTTCTATTGAAGCAACTAGTAGGTTTCCGTCCCGCTGGTATATATCCAGTCCAATTCGTCCCAGGTGTCCATTTGGGATGCCTTCGTGCAGTCTGGTCCAGTTTTTTCCACCGTCTAAAGTTCTGTATATCCCACTTCCAGCACCACTTCCATTGAATCCCCATGCCGTACGCTGACGTGTATACATAGCTGCAAAAAGTGTGTTTGGATCGTTTGGATCCATAACCAGATCAATAGCACCAGTATAGTCGTCGACGTGCAAGACCTTTTCCCAAGTAGTGCCTCCGTCGGCCGTCTTGAAGACACCTCTTTCTGGATTTGCTTTCCAGAGATTTCCGACCGCAGCGATGTAAGCAGTCTCTGGATCTTTCGGATGGACTCTAATGCGTGAGATGTGTCTTGTTTTCTCAAGCCCCAGGAATTGCCAAGTTTGCCCCGCATCTGATGATCTAAAAACCCCATGACCCCATGGGGAACTCTGACGGTTCTGTGGTTCTCCGGTTCCAACCCAAACGATGTTGGGATTGGAAGGGGCTAGGGTGACATCGCCAATGGAAGAAGTGACTTCATCCGTAAAAATTTGGTTCCAGGTAGTTCCATGGTTTGTGCTCTTCCATATTCCAGCTGTAGCGGTACCCACGTAAAGAGTATTTGTATTTGTGGGGTCTACTGCCAGATCGCTGATTCGCCCACCCACAACACTAGGTCCGATTTCTCTCCACTTGAGAAATTCGGCCAGCTCTAACCTATCATTGGCTTGGTTCTCTTGGGTTTGAACTGGTCCTGGTAGAGAACACAGGAGGAACAAGCTGATCAGGATAGAGAGTATCTTTGGTCGCTTCACGGGTCGGCCTTATTTAGATGATATAATGTTTCGAATCCTATACAGGGATTTTGGGGATCAATTACTTAGGTAGCAATATGTGAGCACAGGTTGGCTTTGAAGGAAAGATTTCAGATTTTGTAATCATTGGATTTCGTGGCTATCTCTGTGTGGGTGAAGTTGATATTCTAAGTGACTATCCATAGTGATCGGAATTATTTGATTAGGATCGATTTTAACTAGAATTTGTTGGGTATCAAATGAATGTATTGCTTATCTCTTGTTACGATTTGGGACACCAACCTTTCTCTATCGCGTCGGCTGCAGCTCATTTACTTGAACGAGGGCACCGAGTTGAGTGCTTGGACCTAGCAGTCCAGACGTTTGATAGGGGGAAAATATTGAATTCAGACGTGATTGGTATATCAGTGCCAATGCATACAGCTATGTGTTTAGGGATTAAGGTGGCCAAACGGGCAAAGGCGATAAAACCAGAAAGCTACCTGTGTTACTTCGGCCTTTATGCTTCATTGAATGAACAAAAACTTCTGTCCAATCTCGGTGACACTGTTATAGGTGGAGAATTTGAAGGACCTTTGGCTGACTATATCGATGGCCTAGAAACTGGCGAAATGGTCACCTCTGGCGTTTCTCGGCCCCACGTTTCAGGAAGACCCAATCTGTCTAGACAAGAATTTATTACTCCAGTGCGCTCACTCTTACCTCCCCTTGAAGATTACTCGAAACTGACGGTGTCTGGGCAAGGTGAAAAACTTGTTGGGTCGACACAAACTAGCAGGGGATGTGCTCACCGTTGTCGACATTGTCCCATCCCTTCGGCCTATGAAGGACGTTTGCGGTTGGTTCAAGAACAGGTGGTCTTGGCGGATATAGATAATTTGGTGAAAATGGGAGCGGAACATATTTCATTTGGGGATCCTGATTTTCTTAATGGTGTTAAGTATTCTTTGAAAATTGTCCGTGCTATGTATCAAAAACATAGCAATATAAGTTTTGATATCACCGCCAAGATTGAACATCTCCTGGAGTATCCAGAGGTACTGTGTGAACTGGGAAGTTTGGGTTGTTTATTCGTGGTTTCGGCCGTAGAAACTGTCGATGACAGGATCCTGGAATACTTAGATAAGGGACATACTCGTGATGATGTGGTAGTAGCACTTCAGCATACTAGAAACGCAGGAATATATTTAAAGCCTTCTTTGTTGCCATTCACGCCCTGGACCACGATGTCAGGTTATTTGGACCTCTTGGCCTTTATAGAGGAACATGACTTGATCTATCACGTAGATCCAGTCCATTACTCTATCAGATTGCTGTTACCTCCTGGATCAAAACTTTTAGAGATTTCTGAGTTGTCTAATCTGGTTGGAGAATTGTCTAATGAGGATTTGGTCTACGAGTGGGAACATCCTGATGGTAGGGTTGATGCACTACAGAAGCAGATAGCCTGTATGGTTGAATCCAGCGTTGTCGATGGAGAGGATTGGGCCATCATTTTCGCCAAAGTGAAAGCACTTGCTTTAGGAAAAGAGGCAGGCTACTTAGAAGCTTTTTCTAACGACCTATTTCTACCAGTGGAACTGCGTCCGCCGGTTTTTTCCGAATCGTGGTTTTGCTGAGCCGAACCTACTAAGAGTCAGTTAGACTCTGTAAGTGGGTCATGATAAACGGCCAAGCTTGAGCCAAGGACTTCCACTCTTTCCTAGATGATAGTTGGAAGATTGCGTATACGGACTATCGACGACTTGAGCGTAAGTGTAATGTTGCAGACGAAACAATGATTATTTCAAGGAGAAGAGCGACTATGAGAGTTATTATCGGATGGGGCTTGTGTCTGGTTCTGTTGTCGACTTGTAGTCGAGAGAGTTCCGAAATCTCAGCATTCGTTGGAGCAGGGATTTGGGATGGGACTGGCTCTGAATTCATGTCAAATGGAGTCATTTTGATTCATGACGGTCGTATTAGTGAAGTCGGCAGGGAGGATGAAATCGTGATACCTTCTGGAGCTGACGTCGAGGATCTGAGTGGTAGGATAATAGTACCGGGCCTGATAAATACTCATGGGCATGTGGGTGGAGTATGGGGGCTAGAATCTGGATATTACGATAGGGAAAATTTGATCCGTCAGCTTCGCCTATATGCTGATTATGGTATCACTACGGTGAATAGTTTAGGTGGAGATGGGGAAGAAGGAAAAATCTTGAGGGATGAACAAGCCGTACCTGACTTGGATAGGGCCAGGCTCTATATTGCAGGGGAAGTCATAACGGGTACAACGAGTGACGAAGTGTTGGAAGTTTTGCAGAAGAATGCTGAACTGGATGTGAATTGGATGAAAATCCGGGTAGATGACAACCTTGGGTCTACGTCAAAAATGCCTGTGGGCTTGTACTCTACAATCATCGATAGAAGTCATGAATTGGGATTCAAGTTGGCTTCACATCTGTTTTATCTTGAAGACGCCAAAGATCTTCTCAGAGTCGGGACAGACTTCATTGTCCACAGTGTACGTGATGTTAATGTCGATGAAGAGTTTCTGGATTTGTTGAGTCAAAGTGGCGTTTGCTATTCACCGACCTTAACGAGAGAAGTCTCTACTTTTATCTATGAGAATCGGCCCGATTTTTTCGACGATCCTTTTTTTCTAAAACATGCAGACACCGTTGTTGTGAACAAGCTTTCTGAAGTTGTACGGCAACAGGCTGTTCGTGAAAATGCCAGTGCTCAAGGTTATAAAAGGGGCCTTCCGATTGCTATGGAGAATCTGAAAAAAATTTCGGATGCCGGGCTGCCGATAGGATTTGGAACTGACACTGGACCAGCAGGGCGGTTCCAGGGATTCTTCGAACATATGGAATTAGTTCTAATGGAAAAAGCGGGGATGAGTCCAGAACAGATTCTTAGGTCGGCGACAGGTGAAGCAGCAAAGTGTTTGGGCCTAGAGCAAGAGATAGGTACATTACAGCCCAACAGATGGGCCGATTTCATTGTGCTGACGGAAAACCCTCTCGAAGACGTGAGAAACATGAGAAACATCGAGTCAGTTTGGATAGCGGGCAATAGGATAGGTTAAGGTGGCCATGTTAACAAAACGCCCAACCAATTCGGCAGCGGAAGAAATTGTCGGAGGATATTTTCCAGTCTTGGACCATGGATTTGTATCGTTGGTGGACTATATGGGGACTGACGAAGACGTGGAGAGAGCGGCAAGGGTTAGCTATGGCTATGGAACTAGAAAAACTAGTCAGACTAGGGGATTGATAAGATATCTTCGTCGTCACTATCACACCACGCCCAGTGAGATGGTGGAGCTAAAATTTCACTGTGCGATGCCAATGTTTGTGGCTAGACAGTGGATTAGACATCGGACTGCTTCCGTCAATGAATACAGCGGCAGGTATTCCTTGATGCCCTTACTTTTTTATAAGCCAGACTCCGATCACTTTTCACTGCAGAGCCAGGATAACGCTCAAGGCCGGCAAGACGACTCTGCTTCTTCAGAACTGTATGACAGGGCAGTAAGGCATTGGGAGCGAATGCGCAGTGAGGTTTCTAAAGGTTACCGTTGGATGGTAGAAGAAGATGTGGCCAGAGAGTTAGCGCGTATTGACTTGCCTTTATCCACTTACACTCAATGGTATTGGAAAATCGATTTACATAATCTGTTCCATTTCTTGACGCTGAGAGATGACACTCATGCTCAGTGGGAAATCCAAGCTTTTGCACGCGTGATGGCTGGTGTTCTCAAAAGAGTTGCTCCTCTGAGTTATGAGGCCTGGGTTGACTATAATGTATGTGGCCAGGCTCTGAGTAGAAGCGATATTCTAGTACTAAACCAACTCTTGGATAGTGGAGAGCATGGAATCGGAGTCAGAGATACAGAACAAAGCTTTGATAAGGAGGCACTTCAAGAATTTGGCCTTTCCTCGAGAGAGATAAGAGAGCTAGTCGCTAAGCTCGAGCCAGTAGAAAGGCCCAACCATGATTTGGATCTTTCGATAATGAGAAAGGCGGAGGATGTGGCTAAAGAACTGGGAGAGGCAGTTCCGAAATTATCTGACTCTAAATAATAATTCGTAATAGAATTCAGCAATTCACATTCAGTAAATTGTATCGAGATAGTATAAGATTATCAGGATGAACTTATAACGGTGGGTTATTGTGGGAACTATGTGTTAATGGAAAGAGCTAATTTGGGCCAGGGTGTACAGCGCACCTTCATGGGACTTGTTACTACAGTTTTTGTCGTTTTCCTGTTCTCACTGCTGTTCATGATTTCTCAGGGAAGGAAAGGATTATCAGAGGGAAGGACTGTTTTGGCAGTCTTGCCATTTGAATCTGAATTGGTCCAGGATTCCACAGATCGATATGCGGGATTTGCGGAAGGTTTAGCTGCTTACTTCGGACGGACAGACCCTCAGATTCTAGGAGTCTTGGGCCCCGCAAGTACTGAGAGGTATACTAATCGTGGCCTTGAACCGGTGGCTATAGGGACTGAACTGTTGGCTGACCTCGTAGTGACTGGGCATGAGTCTGGAACGAGAGACAGCCTAAGTTTGGTGGTAGATCTCTTGGAGGTGGTTAGTGGTTCTAATTTGTGGAGCCGTGAATTTCGATTAGATAAAAATACTGACCTTCGAGACCTGTTAAGGCAGGTGAGTACAGAAGTGACGTCCGTCTTGGATCTTCCTCGTTGACAAATGAATATGGTTAGTAAGATCAGAGTGTTAATCTACTAATAGGATTTGAGAACCGAACAATAATAGAACTGATTTCTAAAGCAATTTTTCAAAGGAGTGAGAATGGGAGATGTTGTCTATAAATCCACGAGTAGGATAGAACGGATCAAGGGGCCTTTTCGAAAAGCATATATTCCAGCCACTGCTGACCCAGTGGATTTTGGAGTTCACGGTGCCATAGCTAAACATTATGGAGTTACGGGTATGGATGAGGTGGCCACTACACTGGACTATATTGTAGCGGCCACAGGTGGCTGACTAGCGGGTACTTTTGGAGGCGCGCTGGAGGCGCGTGGGATTCTAGCTGACGCGAGTTATCTAGAAACGACCGTTGGAGGAGAAGTGGAAAAAGAGGACGGCGTCTTGGTCTTAAGGCGTATTCATGTTAATTATCGTCTGAAAGGAAGCGTTGATTCTGAAGAAATAGCGAAAAGAGTCCACTCTATTCATAGAGACAAGTGCCCCGTTTACAAGTCGATTTCAGGTTGCATTGAAATAACCACAGAATTGAAATTTGAAGCAGAATAATCCGAGCTAAGGTCTGGATGATTTTCAGTATACTATAAAGAAGGGGATGACAAGGTGGGAGTAAAAGGAGACACTCACGGCTTTGGTCGAATTTGTGTGTTAGGTGGAGGAAACTTAGGTCAGGCTTTGGTACGAGGATGGGTGAAATGCGGCGGCATAGATCCTAAAGATATAACAGTGACGCGCAGGGATTGCAGTAAGCTGAAAGACTTGGGATCGATGGGTGTAACGGTCACAGCGGATAACTTTGCTGCAGTAGAAAATGCAGACATAGTCATCATCGCAGTACAACCGCAACAGATGTCCATGTTGTTTTCGGAAATAAGAGAAGTGGCGGAATCAAGACCACATACATTCATTTCTGTCGTCAGTGGTGCCTCGTTGGAGTTAGTGAAAGAGGGTTTGGGTTTGGACAAGAACTGCGTGGTGAGAGCAATGCCCAATACAGCTGTGTCGGTCGGTGAGGCTGTTACATGTTTAACAGCTCATGATACGAAAGCTTTAGAAGAAGCTGAACGGCTGTTCAAGTGCATCGGAAAGACACTTCAACTAGCGGAAGAAATGATAACTCCAGCAACTGCTTTGAGTGCCTGTGGAATCGCTTTTTTTCTACGTTGTATACGTGCCGCTTCCCAAGGAGGTATTGAAATTGGTTTTCACCCTGAAGAAGCTCTATTTTTGGCAGCACAGACTGCTAAAGGTGCAGCCTCTCTAATCTTAGAAGCAGGATTTCATCCAGAGGAGGGGATAGACAAAGTCACTACGCCTCGAGGCTGTACGATAGCTGGCCTAAATGAGATGGAGCATCAGGGTTTGAGCTCTGCTATCATAAGGGGTATCGTGACTTCGGCTGAAAAAGCGGGAGATTTTACTGAAGAATAGAAAGCACAATCGGTCCATTTATAAGGCTGAATATCAAACAAATTACGAGGGATTTATCGGTTAATTGTTCAGGGAAGAGTCTCCCCGATTGCAACAACTGCATGTTCTGGAACTAAGTGAAGGTCGTCTTCCACTAATCTGGCAGCTTCGTGCAGGATGATCACTAAGGTGCCAGGTGTAAGGCCATCGTCCTGACCGGGAATGTCGTAGTCTTCACTGGGCATGTGTAAGACTATTTGCCCTCTCCTTAAAGTCCGGTCAGCACAGGTTCCAACCAGTCGAACAGTAGCCCATCCTGGGCGTGGAGTCCAAACGAGATTGGTCGGAGTTCTTAGTCTGGGGTCAGTCATGTTTTGCTTCCTCACGTCTATGAAGTTGGTGCGAACCCGTTACCAAGAGATCATAAGTAGCACTTTGAGCTCTTGATAATTGTAAGGGCAGAGTAATTGGGATTGTACGTTGTGAAGTCACGTCTGGCATGTGAAGCACCATTCGATCAGTAGGAGTCGGGTTGTGACAATCGTGTTGGATGCCATGGATGTCTATTTCTACTGGGACCCCAGGGCTATGGAGGCTAGCGATAAAACAGCTATAGTCTTGCCAATAAACAAGACAATTTTCGGTGTCTTCGGTGATGGCTGGCAGAAGTTTTTGATCATAGTAAGCCAAGGCTTTTTGGTAGCTTTCCAGATCGGCCTGTCTTAATCCCTGGAGTTGCTCTCTGCAAAGTATTCTCGGATCTCTCACAGAATTTCCTTGTAAGATGTCTTCGAGGATGCTGTCAGCGACTTTTCTCATTGATGTCGTCCTCTTTCCTATACTCCTGCTGCCATGGAGTCCATAAATTCTTGGTTGGTGTCAGTTTTATTCATGCGTTCCAGTAAAAACTCGATAGCTTCTGCAGCAGGCATATCTGAAAAAAAGTTCCGAAGTAGGTAGACGCGGTTTAGCTCATTTTGGGAAAGTAGCAATTCTTCTCGCCGAGTTCCTGAGCGGTTGATATCGACCGCAGGGAATACACGTCTATCGGAGATACTCCTGTCGAGAATTAATTCCATATTCCCAGTTCCTTTGAATTCTTCGAAAATCACTTCGTCCATTCGGCTACCAGTCTCAACCAAGGCCGTTGCAATGATAGTGAGAGAACCACCTTGCTCGATATTTCTAGCTGCACCGAAGAAGCGCTTTGGTTTCTGAAGTGCCTTGGCGTCTATTCCACCGGTTAGTACCTTCCCTGAGCGTGGCATGGTGGAGTTGAACGCTCTAGCTAAACGAGTAATAGAGTCAAGGAGAATAACAACATTTTTTCCTTGTTCAACAAGTCTTTTCGCTCTCTCTAGAACCATTTCTGCGACCTGAACGTGTCTTGCTGCTGACTCATCAAAAGTGGAAGATAGAACATCTCCATCCACATGTTTTTTCATATCCGTAACTTCTTCAGGTCGTTCGTCAATCAGGAGAACCATTAGATGGACAGCTGGGTGGTTGATCGAGATCGAATTAGCAATTTTTTGAAGCAAGACAGTTTTTCCGGCTTTGGGCGGGGATACGATTAGTCCACGTTGTCCCATTCCGATAGGAGTTACCAGGTCCATCACTCTGGTTGATAGATCCGGCCCAGGAAGCTCCAGGGCAAGTCTCTGTTCGGGATATCTGGGTCGTAAATCGTCGAATGACGTTCTGGAACTAGTGTTGTCTGGGGGTTCATCGTTAATGGTTTCGATTTTCAATAGTGCCAGGTAGCGTTCACTACTCTTCGGAGGCCGGACCTCACCTCGCACCGAATCTCCTGTATTTAAGCTAAATTTCCTTATTTGTGACGGACTTACATAAATATCATTTGGACCACTAAGGTAGTTTGACTCTTGCGATCGGAGGAATCCGTACCCTTCTGAAAGAATTTCTAGGACACCCGAGCCTTCCAATCGTTCGTTTTGGTCCACCAAGGCTCGCTCGATTCTAGGTATTAGATCTTTCTTTTGGAGCCCAGTGTAGTTCGAGATATTAAGATTCTCAGCCAAATCCCGCAGGTCTCCTAAAGTAGAGGATCGTATATGGGTGATCTCTATGATTTTTCTCTCTCCATTTTCCTCATCATTGGCCACAAGGGGCTCGGAACTGGATTGGTAACTCAAGCTTTAATACTCCGCTAAAGCATCATTAGGAGATCAGTGCCTTAATATTCAATGTAAGACACATCTAGATGGATTGGTTGGGGGAATAACGAAACACTGTAATACTATAAGCGGATTGTAATCGAGCTTACTAGGCGGGTCAAGAGAGCTTTGGCAAGTCGGACCATTGTCCATTGAATAGATTTGTTTTTTGTTAGAAGCAGGAGAGGACAATGCCGGCTGGCATTAATGCTAGATACGACTATCCAAAATTACGGGAGTCTTCACGAGTGGCCGTTTTAAAATCTAAAGATGAATATAGTGCAGGGGGGGTGGTTGTTAGGCGTGTAAAGGGTTCGATTCATCTCCTTTTAATCCTAGATTCCTATGGGAATTGGGGGTTACCAAAGGGTCATGTTGAATGTGGCGAGAGCAATCGAGTAGCTGCGGTTAGAGAGGTAATTGAAGAAACAGGGTTAGTTGAAGTGGCAGCGGGACCGACTTTAGGTACAATTGATTGGCATTACATACGTGCAGAGATTTCAATCCACAAGCGTTGTGAGTATTTTCTGATGGGTTCGAAAGAAGGAAAAGTCACACCTCAGGTGTCTGAAGGAATAACGGATTGTCGATGGTTTCCTATAAGTGACGTATCTCGGATTTTAAAGTACGACAATGCTCAACCCGTGATTAAGAAAGCTATGGAGTTTTTGAAGTCTGGTATTTCAAAGGAAATATTGTAAGAATACGATCCCACAGGGATTTTAATACGAGTTCGCGAGGCAGTAGGAAATGGCAAGAAATCTTAATGATATAACGATTATTGGAGGTGGTCCCACGGGACTGTTTGGGGCATTCTATGCAGGACTGCGTGGGTTGTCGACTAGGATAGTAGATTCTCTTCCAGAGCTCGGTGGCCAATTAACAGCCTTGTATCCAGAAAAAAATATCTATGATGTCGGAGGGATCCCCAAGGTTCTTGCAAAAGACCTGGGCCGAGATATGATCGAACAAGGTCTTCAGTTTGGTGCAGAAGTTTTTCTAGATCAACAGATTACTGATTTGATAACAAACGGGGAGCACTTCACTCTCAGGGGGCCAGATGCCGAATTCTCAACCAGGGCTGTTCTAATTTCAGGAGGCAAAGGAGCCTTTGAACCGAAACATCTGAGTTGTCCTGGGTATCAGGAATTTCTTGGACATGGGGTTCATTATGCCGTTAAGGATCCTGAAACACTAGAAAACAAAAAAGTACTCATTGTTGGAGGAGGGGACTCAGCACTAGACTGGGCACTGGATTTAAAAGACACTGCTGAGCAGATCACTATCATTCATCGTAGAGAGAATTTTCGAGCTCACAAAGACTCAGTGCGTCAGTTACAAGCAGCCGTGGAGTTAGGGGAGGTTGACTTGAAAACGTTTCACGAAGTTAAGGAGATACATGGTGAACAAGCGTTAGAAGGAGTGACAATTTTTGACAATCAATCTGGTGAAGATTACACATTTGAGGTAGATGTTATTCTCTGTTTACTTGGTTTCAAACCTGACTTAGGACCTATTAAATCCTGGGGTCTAGATTTAGATAAGAATAGGATATCAGTCAATTCATTCATGGCGACCTCGCGGTCGGGAGTATATGCTGCCGGAGACTTGGTGTCTTATCCAGGAAAGCTTGATCTTATAGCGACAGGATTTTCAGAAGCCGCTATAGCAGTTAATAATGCGGTTCGCTATTTAGATCCAGAAGCCAGGGTTAATCCTGGACACTCCACTAATCTAAAAATATTTCATGATTGAGTAGGAGGAAATGTTTGAGATGTTTCTTTGTTGATCATAGATGTTGATTTCATTTTTGAAACTTGTTTGAAGGTTGACTAAATATGTCAGAATACTCTAAGGAACAAATTGTGATAATCGGCTCCGGCCCTGCGGCTTGGACGGGAGCAATTTATGCGGCTCGTGCAAATCTTTCCCCAGTGGTGATTGAGGGGGTTGGTAGTCGTACAATGATTCCGGGTGGTCAGCTCATGTTTACTACTGAGGTGGAAAATTATCCAGGATTTCCGGATGGTGTCACTGGCCCGAAAATGATGTCAGACTTTAGGGCACAGGCTCTACGTTTCGATACAAGGGTGCTAACCGAAGATGTTATGTCTGTAAATTTTTCCGGTTTTCCTCTTACATTGAGTACCAACACAGGAAGAGTTGTTGAATCTGGTACAATTATTATAGCAACTGGGGCGAATGCTCAATGGATTGGGCTTGAGAATGAGCAACGTCTCGCTCAGAGCGGAGGAGGGGTGTCTGCTTGTGCAGTCTGTGATGGTGCTCTTCCACATTTCAGAGATCGAATCATTGCAATTGTGGGTGGTGGAGATAGTGCCATGGAAGATGCTCTATATATGGCAAAATTTGCAAAACAAGTGGTGGTCATTCACAGGAGAGATGAATTACGAGCTTCTAAGATCATGCAAGAGCGAGCCTTCGAAGAAGACAAGATCAGATTCGAGTGGAACAAGGTCGTTAAAGACGTCTTGGGGGAAGAAGTGATCAGTGCGATTCTGTTAAGAGATATGTTAACGGGAGAAGAAAGCGAGCTTGAGGTTGAGGGGCTATTCGTAGCCATTGGTCATACTCCCAACACAGAATTTCTAGGAGGGCAAGTGGACTTAAAACCAAACGGATTTATTAAGACGCCAACTCCGTGGAGGACTGAGACATCTGTCCCTGGAGTGTTTGCTGCCGGGGATGTCATGGATGACTACTATAAACAAGCGGTGACTGCTGCTGGTACCGGTTGTATGGCCGCCTTGGAGGCGGAACGCTGGCTGGCTCATGGAGGGTCAAAGTAGGTCTGAATCGAACGACCTGCTGATCTTGAGTTTAAGAAAGAGTTGATCCTCCATCAACCACTAAGGTCTGCCCAGTAATGTTTGGAGCATTGACGAGAAACATTATGGCTTGAGTGACATCTTCTAATGTTCCAGTTCGTTTGAGCAGAGTGTTTGCAACTTCTGCATCATATTTTTCACGATCCATATCTTCTGGGGGGAGTACCAATCCCGGTGCTATCGCGTTTACTCGAACATCGGGGGCCAGCGTCATGGCCTGTATTCGAGTGAGGTGTATTAACCCGGCTTTGGCTACAGAGTGATGGGCATATGAAGTTCTAGGACTGAGCCCCAGGTGATCGGCAATATTTATTACCGAACCGCACGATTCAGTAAGCATATTTGCAAATTCTTTTACCAGTAAATGAGGAGCTCTAAGGTTGACCGCCATGACTTTGTCCCATTCATCGCAAGTTGTATCTAGTAGAGATGTGGAGTAAAAATTGGCTGCGTTGTTGACTAAAAGGTCTAACCGCTGAAAGTTGTCCCGGAAGGTTGACCCCATCTTGTCAATTGTCACTGGACAGGATAGATCTCCTCCCAGAAGTAATACTTCCCGACCTTCTATTCTGAGGTTATTTTGCAAATTCTTGGCGGGTTCCTCGGACGAGTTGTAGCTTATCGCTAGATCGTAGCCAGCTTTTGCTAGGGCGATAGAAATGGCACGTCCGACACGAACGGCACCGCCAGTAATCAGAGCAACTCGAGACATGTGTGAAACCTATCGTTCAGACTGTTTGTGGCAAGGTAAACGTTGTACTGAAGTTTTCTTTGAGAGTAGAAAGAAGGAGAGGGATATATGGGTTTGGAAGGCAAAACATGTCTAGTGACCGGGAGCAGTAGAGGGATTGGTCATTCCATAGCTGAGTCACTATGCCAAGCTGGAGCTAATGTAGTGGTGAACGCACGGAACACCAATGATGTCCAGACGGTAGTCAACAGGTTGAATCAGAAAAATTCAGGAAGAGTTTTTGGTGTTGTGGCTGACGTGAGTAGGCCTGATGAATGCGATGACTTAATTTCAAGGAGCGTGGATGAATTTGGGCAACTGGATGTTCTTATTAACAACGCTGGGATCGGAATTTTTGAATCCATAGAGCAACTGTCGTTAAAAAACTGGAAGGCTCAGATAGATACTAATTTGTTGGGAGTTTTCGTGTGCTCGCGATTAGCTATTCCCCATTTGTTGAAGACGGAGGGGTGGATAATAAATATCGGGTCACTCGCTTGTCGCAATTCTTTTGCCGGAGGTACGGGTTATAATGCGAGCAAGTTCGGTTTGTTGGGAATGACAGAAGCGATGATGTTAGATCTCCGTTCGAAGGGGATTAGAGTGAGCATCGTTATGCCAGGGAGTGTGGATACCTCTTTCTTAGATGGAGATAGTAAGAAATGGGCCTTAACCTCTGATGATGTGGCATCGGCAACCTTACATCTTCTCTCTTATCCAAGGAATGCCCATCCGAGCAGAATTGAGATAAGGCCCAGCCAACCACCATCTAGTTAAAAGTCCAGATAGTTTGAAAGAACCAGAAATAGAAACGGTAAATTGATTCGGTCAGCTAAAAACTTGTTCAGTTCATCTTGTAACTTTGGAAAGAGGAAGTAGACTACTGTAACTGGTAGTAAGTGTATTTCGAGTCTGTAAACCAAGAGGCGAAAATGTCTGAGAAGTATCGCATAGAAAAAGATTCACTGGGCGAGGTTCAAGTCCCCTTCGATGCTCTATACGGAGCACAAACTCAAAGAGCTTTAGAGAATTTTCCCATCAGTGGATATCGTTTTAGTCGAAGGTTTATTCAAGCTTTGGGTCTGATAAAACAATGTGCAGCGACCGTTAACGAAGAGTTGGGCTACATCGATTCTACTCTGGCGGGTTCAATTGTAACGGCAGCCAGAGAGGTTGCAGATGGTGAATGGGACGAAGCATTCGTGTTGGATATCTACCAGACTGGCTCAGGCACCTCAACCAATATGAATGCTAATGAGGTGATAGCACGACGTGCTAATCAAATACTTGAAAATGATTCTGTTCATCCCAATGACCACGTCAACTTCGGACAATCATCAAACGATGTCATTCCATCAGCTATCCATATCGCATCGCGAATTTCACTGGAACTCGACTTGATTCCTGCATTAAATCGACTGAAAGATGCATTGTCTCTAAAGGCAGAGGAGTTTGATCACGTGGTCAAGTCGGGCAGAACCCATTTGATGGATGCTACTCCAGTCCGTTTGGGCCAACAATTCGGTGGATATGCACATCAAATAGGCAAGGGTATTCAGCGGGTAAGGTTGGGTTCTAAGGAACTGATAGAGCTGGCACTTGGAGGTACTGCTGTTGGTACTGGCATTAATACACACCCTGATTTTGCCAAGCGGACAATCTCTCGGATATCAGAAGAACTTTCATTGGAATTCTGTGAAGCCGAAAATCATTTTGAAGCACAGGCTGCCAAAGATGGTATCGTGCAACTCTCGGGTTGTCTCAATACTGTAGCAACCAGCTATTTCAAGATAGCCGACGATCTTCGGTGGCTTGCGAGTGGGCCGACTTCGGGTCTGAGTGAAATTCAACTGCCAGCGATTCAGCCTGGAAGTTCGATTATGCCCGGGAAAGTGAATCCAGTTATGTCTGAAGCTATGATGATGGTAGCAGCAAGAGTGATGGGTAATCATACCACAGCCACTATAGCTGGTCAGCGGGGCAATTTTGAGTTGAATGTTACTATGCCATTACTGGCGTATACTACGCTTGAATCCATCAGGTTGCTTGCTAATATGGCACGTGTATTTGCTGATCGTTGTGTTAAAGGGATCACGGTTAACGAGCGGAGAACGAAGGAGCTTTTAGAGAAAAATCCGGCTATAGCGACCGCACTGAATACTTTTATCGGTTACGACAAAGCATCTGAAGTCGCAAAGGAAGCGGCCCGGGAAGGTGTTTCGGTCAGGGAGATAGTACGGCGCTATAATCTGATAGATCCCGATAAGATAGACGATGCCTTAGATGTACGGAAAATGACTGAGCCAGGCCTTCCCGAATGAGATCGTTTCCAGTGTCGATTGTACGATTATAAAGAGGTCGAATTCTCATGGTAGATGAATTGGGTGCACATGTTTCAGCAGAAGGGGGAGTGCAAAACTGTCCATCTCGGGCTACTGATATTGGGGTTAAATGTATTCAGCTATTTACTAAACAGGCACAACGTTGGAATGAGCCGACTTTAGACAAAGATACAATTTCACAATTCCTAGCAGAAAGGGAATCACATAACCTGGATTTCGTAGGAGCTCATGATTCTTATTTGATTAATCTTTCCTCCCCTAATCTAAGCACCTGGGAAAAATCCAAAAACTCTTTTCAAGCAGAGCTGGAGCGCTCCACATCCCTTCAACTCGATTTTGTAGTCACGCACCCAGGGAATGCAACAGGGATTTCGGCGAAGAGTCCAGAGAATAATGACCGTCGACAAGGCCTGAAGGATGTTCAGGTGGAGATGGGCCGAATCCAAAAAAAAATTGATTCAACATTGGACGATTTGGCTAAGCTCCAACTCAAGGAAGAGAAAAAACTGATAGATAAAAAACGGAGAGAACTATTGGAGCTTGGGGAAGGCCTTCAAGGAGGGTTAGAGCTTAATGCCTCCGGAATCACTTCGGCTCTTGAGGCAGTACCGAAGGGCACTAAGGTGTTACTTGAGTTAACTGCAGGTAGTGGAACCAGTGTAGGAGGTACTTTCGAGCATTTAGCAAGAATCAGAGAATTCATCCCTTTGGCATTAAAAGACAGAGTAGGTTTTTGTTTCGATACGTGTCACGGTTATTCAGCAGGGTACGATTTATTAGACGACTACAATGGGGTCTGGGATCAATTTGACAGTATACTGGGCCTTGAAAACCTGGGTCTTATTCACATGAATGATTCACAACACCCATTCCTTTCCCATAAGGATAGACACCAAAATATTGGAGACGGATTTCTCGGAATGGATCCTTTTAGGAATATAATGACTGATCCCCGTTTGAGTGCGGTGCCTAAAATATTGGAGACACCCAAAGGTGACGATCCCGTGATGTCTGATATGCATAATCTGAGTCTCTTAAGGTCATTGAGACAGTGACCCTAAATAAGTCCATGGGATTGCAAAATTGATCATCTTATGTTCATATGGTGGTTGCATGCAGGAGGGCTATTCTTATTGAGCTAACACCTGTGAAGTCGGGGCTTGCTTTCTCGGTTGACATCATGCCTTCAGAGGAGGAAGGTGGATTCTGGGTTGGAGTCACAATTGCTGTCCCTGAGCTTCAATAAACAGCTTGCTTGTATGCAGCTATGGGGGGGTGGGGGAGTTTCCTTCAGCCTCCCATAGCAGTATTTGAACTAATTTTTGGAACAGTCGTTTTTTAGCAAGTTCAAAGATGCTGCAAGTGACAAATTTATTTGAATAATGAATGGACTGATAAGGAATCTGCTATGAGATGCTTAAAGTACTGTTTCTTGGCAGTTATTTTGGTTCTCACTGTAGCTGCCTTTGCTTTCTCGAAACAGTCCCCTTTGTCATACCATTTTGCAGTTGATAAAACTGTTCCAGCCAAAGATACCAGTGTTGTGTCAGTTTCTCAGATTGGTATCTGGTTCACCCAAGTTCCCCAGAGCAATTCTGTGTCCATTAGATTGGTTGATGCAGAGGAATCTCTCGTCACTGGTGTGGAATTCGAAGCAGACTCAGCAGACCCGACTGCATTTATTGCACATTTGGACAGCACACTTCCAGTAGGCGATTACAAGGTGTTCTGGCGCGGGATAGGGCAGGATGGGCATGTGGTCACTGGGGACTATACTTTCAAGGTGTCTGTAGGATAACAGTTGAAAAACTATTTGTGTTAATACTGAACACGCTTATTGGTTGGTTCTATTTTTCAGTTTTGGTGTTTGTGCTGGGTGTTTCCCTGTCTAGGTGGACTCTCTTAGCCAGGTTAGGCGAGGATGATGGTTTACCCAGGGCATTTGTGGATGTTGTTCTCATCAGGACTGCAATTAAGGGAGGATTTCTTCTTACTGTTGCGATGCTGATGCTGTTTGGTCGCCAATTGATAGCTTTTCGTGACCCTTTTGTTCCTTGGAGAGAGGACGCTTGGCTTTTACTAAGGCACACCTTGTGGGGCTCGTCATGGGTTGTTGCTTCAGTTGGCTGCGGCCTTGCTGTGGCAGTCTTGTATGTGAGGAGAAGTTCGGGATGGAACTTGGCTACGCTTTTATTGCTAGCTGTAGCGGCGTTCCCAGCATTTTCGGGCCATGCGAGTGCCGTTGAAGGAATCTCTTGGCTGAGCTTGTCTGCAGATATTCTTCATGTTTGGGCGGCAGCTGGTTGGTTAGGCTCTCTTATGTTCCTCATGGTTTTAGAAAGGAGTTGGAGGCAACAGGTGTCGTTTACCAGATCTCTACTGCCTGAAGTAATGCCGAAATTTTCAAAATCCTCAATGGTTTGGGTGGGTATTTTGGTTATTTCTGGTGTTTTATCCTCTTCTATCCATTTGTCTACCACCAGTGATCTGTTGACGACTGGCTATGGCAGGGTCCTTCTTCTAAAGATAGTATTGGCAATTACAGTGATGGGCCTGGGTACACTAAACTGGACAACGTCTAAGTCTGATCTCCATCGTACTGTGACTCTAGAGCAACTGACACGCAGAAGTTCGAAGGAAATATGGTTTGCTCAGTTGGTCTTGCTGGTTACAGCATTATTGATTCAGTGGTCTCCTCCTGGACATCAGGCCGTTGGACATGATATGAGTATTGAAATGCTATTAATAAGAATGATTGGCATCGGAATGTTTTTTTACGTTGCATTCTTCGTTCTACTCTTACTATTCGCTATTTATCTTCTTAAGGGTAGCAAGTAGGGTTTCGACTGATTTTGATTAAACTTTAGAGCATTATGAAATTGTCTGGATCTGTGAGAATTTAGATTTGGACTGTCATAGAAATGGAAAAGGAAAGAAGCTATGCTGAGACAGCTGATAATTTGTGGGATAATATTATTTACTGTGGTTAGATCCGGATACGCACAGGACGAACATTTACAAAAAGTACAACGGGTATTGTCCTCAGTGCCACTCTTCGATGGACACAATGATTTGCCTTGGTTGGTCACCAACGATTTGGATGCACCAGGTGATGTTAGTAGATATGACCTCAGGTCAACCACGATTGGGCACACAGATATTAAAAGACTCAGAGATGGTATGGTGGGTGCCCAATTTTGGTCAGTGTATGTTCCGATGGAAGCTGTAGAGGAAGGTGCCGCCAAGGTACAGTTGGAGCAGATAGATATCGCTCGCCGTATCATCCGGCGATACCCTGATGTTTTTGAACAAGCGTACTCCATTTCTGACGTAAACAGGATCTTTGGTTCTGGAAAAGTGGCCTCTGTCCTCGGTATGGAAGGTGGTCACGCTATAGAGAACTCTTTAGGAGCTCTGCGGTCCTTTTTTGACTTGGGTGTTCGATATATGACTCTAACTCATAATGGACACAATGACTGGGCAGACGCCTGCTGTGAAGATTCTGTCCATGGAGGACTCACACCATTTGGTATTGAGGTGGTGGGCGAAATGAACCGCTTAGGAATGTTAGTAGATCTTTCACACACTTCACCAGAAACAATGGACCAAGTCTTGGACGCTGTGACAGCACCAGTAATATTTTCACATTCTTCAGCTAGGGGGATAACGGAGCATCCCCGTAATGTGCCAGATAGGATCCTAAAAAGGCTACCTGAAAATGGTGGTGTGGTGATGGTCACCTTTGTCCCTAATTTCATCTCTCAGGCCCCAAGGGCCACTTTGGATGATGTAGTAAAACATATTGAACATGTTGTTGATGTGGCTGGGATAGATCACGTCGGTATTGGTTCGGATTTTGACGGTATCGATTCCACTCCAGTCGGCCTAGAGGATGTTTCTACCTTTCCAGCACTTTTTTTAGAACTTTCTAGAAGGGGTTGGACAGAGGAACAATTGATGAAATTAGCTGGGCAGAACATTCTGCGAGTATGGGATAAAGCAGAGGTCAGAGCGAGTCAGATTCAGCGTGAGACGGAACCATCGACTGCCACCTTGCGGAAATCGGGAAAATGAAATTAAAAGTGGCTCCGTTCGCACCAGTAAGCAGTTGGCGACTGAGTCGGGATTCTCTTGATGATTTGTTAGTGTTTAGCGATTTTCATGCACTTGTGTCCACGTATCTTTGACTTTTGTGAGAAGTAATTAACGGATATGGAAAAAATTGCGGTTAAGTCTTTTAAGGAAGCATTGGTGCCCTTGGTTTGTGCTATCCATTGTATCCTGACACCTTTGGCAACTCCAGTGCTGTCAGTTTTAGGTCACAATACTGGTGTAGAGTATGGGCTTTTGGTGGTAGCATTTGTCATGGCTATGACTGCTTTTGGTTTTGCCTTAAGACATCACCGAAATCACATAGTTTGGGTTATGGGGCTGATAGGATTCTTAGTTTGGGGAGTCTCACTGGCAGGAGGCTTCTTTCCTTTTTCGGAAGCCCAGGGAAGCACTGCAGGAAGCGTTGTAGTGGCGGGAACGTTACTTTGGAATGGACACCTTAGACACAGGGCTGTTTGCGGTAAATGTATCTGTCCTATTCATCGAGACTGAGAGGAAATAGTGTCTTCCGTTAGAATTACCAGAGAACTCCATTTCAGTGCTGCTCACAGAGTTTTCAATCCTGAGTGGACAGATGAACGTAATAGTGAAGTGTTTGGTGGCTGTGCTAATCCAAATTGGCATGGTCATGACTATAGGCTGTTGGTGACCGTGGAAGGGATGCCAGATCGAGGAACTGGATTTGTGATGGATTTACAGGATTTGAAAGCATTGGTGGAATCTAAGGTCATCAAGGATGTTGATCACCGTAATATTAATCTTGAAGTGTCTTGGATGAAGGGTGTGATTCCATCCACAGAAAATTTTGTAATGGAGATCTGGAATAGATTGGTGGAAGGATTCCCTGAGGGGGTAAAATTGAGCAAGCTGACTCTCTGGGAAACACCAAGGCATTGTGTGGAGTATGAGGGGTGAATAAACAACTGGAAGGAGTGTCCTTTGAAGAATTGGTAGCTGAGATGATATCAAGACTTGGAGACGATCCCAGTAGAGAAGGTCTGATTCGAACTCCAGATCGAGTCAAGAAATCGATGGAGTTTCTGACTAGCGGTTACCGTGTGGATACTGCCAATGTCATAAATGGGGCACTCTTTGAGGAAGCCCATAAAAACATGGTATTAGTGAAACAAATCGAGGTTTATTCTTTGTGTGAGCATCACCTGCTACCTTTCTTCGGGAAGGTCCATATAGGTTACGTTCCAAATGGCAAAATTGTGGGGCTGTCGAAGTTGGCACGTTTAGTTGAAGTTTTTGCTCGAAGGCTTCAGGTCCAGGAGCGTCTGACCGAACAAATAGCACAAGCACTGTGGGAACTAATTGATCCTGAAGGTGTGGGAGTGATAATCGAAGCCCAGCATCTTTGCATGATGATGAGGGGAGTTCAAAAACAGAATTCAAAAACGGTTACTTCGGCTATGCGTGGGACTTATCTTGAAGACTCAATGACCCGGGGAGAATTCCTCAGACTGTGTGGGACTGACTATAGCTCTGTACCACCCTAGAGGATGGCTGGCTTATTGGAAGGGAAATCGGGATTAATCGTAGGCGGTACTGGGGACATCGGGAAGGCAGTGGCTAAGACTTTATCTGAAGAAGGACTGCGTGTGCATCTCACTTCACGATCAGGCACTAAAGTGCGAGCTTTAGCGGACAAAATAGGTGGGCAGGGGCACATTTTGGATTTTCAAGATTCTAACAACCTAGAAGAATCGTTAGAGTCACTAATGGAATCGGTTGGGGAGACTCCAGATATTGTGGTTAATACGGCCGGAGTATTCACCCTCGACCTGATCTCTGATACTCCACTGGATACATTCAGGGAAAGCCTGAAAGTAAATTTGGAGGGTCCGTTTGCAGTGATCAGATGCCTCCTTCCAAGGATGATCGCTAGGGGGTCAGGTGTCATAGTGAATGTGGGATATCCCGAAAATGTCTCATACTCTTCAGCAAAATATGGCCTCAGGGGCCTTCATGAAGTTTTAGTAGAAGAGATTAAGCAAACGGGGTTAAAAGCTTGTTTACTAGAACCATCAGCAACGAGTACCAGGCTGTGGGATTCTATTAACCCAGATGATAATGTAAATCTTCCTGATCGTTCTGAAATGCTTGACCCTTACGACGTCGCTCAGGCAGTTGCCTTTGTGTGTAACCGTCCAGCTAACGTCCATATTCCGGTTCTCGCCATAGAAGCCTGTTGAGGCCTTAGGAGTTGTCTTTGCATCTTTTACTTGTAGATCAAATGACATGTCCACGATGTGGCCCGGAATTCGGTCTTATATTATTGGCTGACAAAATCCAAGACCGAAGAGTTCTAGAAGGTTTTTTGGGCTGTTCCAACTGCAGGGACAAATTTCCAGTTGCAGATGGTTGTGGAGATCTTCGTCCTCATCCCCGCTCACAGGCCAGGCGGGAACCTCAAGGGGTATCCAGTGATTTGCCAGGAGCAATGGAAATGGCTGCACTGTTGGGATTAACTGGAGGGCATGGTAACGTGGGATTAATTGGAGATATGTCTAACCAGATCAGAGCTTTGACTCAAATTATAACCAGCTTTGAACTTGTGGGAATTCGTCACGAAATGTTTCCAAGTCAGGAATTCTCTGGTTTAGGGAGAGGAAGTAGGCTTGTAGTTGGTGAAAAGATGCCATTTCGCGACGGATGTTTTCGTGGTCTAGCTGTTTCAGGAAAAGAGGACGGAGGTTGGATGTTGGAAATCGCCAGGATTGTCACGACATCTGGCAGAGTTGTGGTCTGGGAGAGTACTAAAGAGCTAATTGGTATTTTGGAGAATGAAGGAATGTGCGTCTTGATGAAACAGGAAGATGTTGTAGTCTTGAGTCCAAGTTAGAGAGGGCTCTATTTCTATAATAGACAAGTTTAATCATTGCGTCCTATTTGAGCACATTCTACCTTGGATCTCAGTCAAGGTGATTGTTAGGTTCGGTGTTTTATAACAAAACATTTTTCTTAAGAGAGTTTCTGAATGGCTTGGTGGCAGCGTTTCTTCAATAATTCCAGGGAGAAGGATCGGACTCCGTATTATGAGGAGGGTCTTGCACTTTTAGGGGAAAACAAACTCCATGAGGCTCTTACCTCATTCCGGTTGGCTCTGAAACAATCCCCAGGTGATAAAATTGTGTTACAACAGATAGCTATAGTTTACACTAAAATTGGTATGACAGAGGAAGCCATAAAGACCTACAGACATGTAGTTAAAAAACACCCACAAACAGCAGGTGCCCACTATGGGTTGGCCTTCCTTTTGGTTCATACTGGAAAAGATATAGAAGCTATCCCACACCTCCGGGCCTTTTTGGAGAATGCACCGGCTGGGCAAGAAGCAGCGGAACATGTGTCCCATGCTCGTGAGAAGCTTGCCCAACTTACGGGTGAAGAAGATCATACAGATTCCCCTCCTCCGTCTGGGACGATTCAGGATGAGCTCTTTTAAAGGTTCGGCATTAAGGTGGACTGGAAGCGGCAATTGCTTCCAGGGCCAAGTGGGATTGGGTCCAATCGCAACGCTAGATGGAGGTCGTGAAGAAGGCCCCTCTCCGATGGACTCGGTTCTTTTAGGTCTCATGGGCTGCATGGGTATTGATGTCTTAATGGTTCTCCAGAAATCTCGAGTTCCTTTTGAAAGTCTGGAGATTCTTGCAGATGCCGAAAGAGCTTCTGAAATACCACGCTTCTTCAAGAGAGTGAATCTCTCGTTCGCAGTTGGTGGGATGTCAGAGAAGGATAATCCTAAGTTAGCTCGAGCAGTCGAGCTATCTGTCCACAAATATTGTAGTGTGCTCCATTCGTTACGACCTGATATGGAGTTAATCACTGAAATTAAGAGTTCGTAGGTGAAATGGCAGAAGTAGCCAAGCACCAAGGTCAGCAGGAACTGAGTCACGGCACTCTCGGCCAGATGTTTTTGTCCGTTAGCGATCGGTCTGGAGACAGTGTGGCCTATCGATATTTTGAAGGGTCTAGTGATTGCTTGATTGATGTGAAGTATGCTGAAGTGTACCAACTAGTGTTGGCGGCTGCGGGCGGTTTGCACCAATTAGGAATCAGGGCAGGTGATAGAGTAGCAATGTTTGCGGACGATTGTCTAGAATGGGTAGTGTCAGATTTAGCGTGTATTTGTTCGACAGTCCTGGATGTTCCCATCTACGGAACCCTTACCGCCGCACAGGTATCCTTCATCCTGAAAGACTCTGGATCTAGGTTGATTTTCGTATCAAATGGCGAACAAGCCGATAAAGCTTTGGATGCGTGCAGTCAGATCTCAATTCAAATACCTATCATAATGTATGAGTCAGATCAAGACTGTCGGGAGGGTGTGATTCCTTGGGAAGTGTTTTTGGAAAACGGGAAAAACGGAGTTCTATCAGAAGAGCAATTTAGAGGTAATGCTTTCGGCTTGAAGTCCTCAGATGTAGTTACAATTATCTATACTTCGGGGACGACCGGTGATCCGAAAGGCGTGATGCTCACCCATCGAAATCTGTGCAGTAACGTAGAAGCAGTTGGAAAAGTTGTGCCGATTCTTCCTGACGACAGCACTATGATTTTCTTGCCGCTGTGTCACGTTTTACAAAGAACTGCCACTTATCTGTATTTTGCTACAGGACTGGTAGCGACTTTTGTTCATTCTGTTGACACAGTGGTCAAAGATATAAAGATCATTCGGCCAACTATTGTCCCTTCGGTACCTCGCTTGTATGAAAAAATTTATGCTACAGTTACAGGGAAAAGCCGCATAAAAAAACTCATAGCTAATTGGTCGAAAAGAGTGGCACAGAGGTGGGCAGATCAAACTCTGGATAACGGATCTCCGGGGGGGCTGTTGAGACTTAGTCATTTCATTGCAGATGCCCTGGTGTTCAGGAAGATTAGGACAGGATTGGGCGGCCGAATTCGTTATTTTTTGAGTGGTGGTGCTCCACTTTCCGCAGAAATCAATAGGTTCTTCTTCGCCGCTGGCCTCCCAATACTGGAAGGTTATGGTTTGACTGAAACCAGCCCTGTTACACACATTAACTCATTTCAAAATTTCAAGGTTGGCAGTGTAGGTAAGCCGGTTTTTGGAACTGAAGCCCAGATAGCCAAAGATGGTGAAATTCTAATTCGAGGTCCGCAAGTGATGAAAGGTTATTATGGGTTACCTGAAGTGACACAAGAAGTAATTGATACTGATGGATGGTTCCATACAGGAGATGTTGGAGAAATTGATGATGAGGGCTACCTGCGAATAACTGACAGGATTAAAGACCTAATAGTAACATCCGGTGGTAAGAACATTGCTCCTCAGTCGATAGAAAACCGACTGATTTCCCAGGAATATTTAGACCAGGTGGTTATGATAGGAGACAGGAAACCGTTTTGCATTTTGTTGGTGGTTCCAGATTTCTCTCGACTGGAGGATTGGGCCCGGGAACATAGTAAGGAATTTTCATCCAGATTAGATGTGATCAAAGATCAAGCGGTTCATAGCTTGATTGAAGAGCAGGTTCGAGTTCCTCTTGAAGGCGTTTTTTCATCATATGAGACTCCCAAGAAAATCGGTTTATTGCTCGCTCCTTTTACTATTGAGGCTGGGACCCTGACACCGACACAGAAGATAAAGAGGAAAGCAGTAGAATCTCAATATGCTGATTTGGTAGCAGCGTTGTACGCTCCGATTAATCAAGGAAAAACGGTTGTTGCGGAGTCAGGATGAAGAAGGAACTTTGAGGCTGTGAGATTTTTTTAGTTGAACAGTTCAGTCAGAGATCCCATATTAACTGTGTGAACAAATTTTGAAACCTTAAGAAATAAGAGACATGTTTATCCTTCCAGGCGGGTACGTATTTACTCATATAGTTTTCTGGTCCGTTGTGGGCCTCGTTGCTCTAGGAACTAGTGCTGTGGCAATAATCTTAGTAACGGGCTTGGGACTATTACTATTTGAGTCTGTCAGAAAAGCTTAACTTCGGCTATGAGATGAAGTTATCGTGATTGTATTTATTTATGTTCTAGTTGGTATAGCTGCGGTCTCATTCGGTTTTTACTTGGGTCGCGGAACCTACAGTCAAAGCATAGAAGATATAGAAGAGCGACTTGGAAAAGGAAGACTGAGGCGTGCCAAACGTCACTTTATGTGGTTGAATTATCTTAAACCAGAAGATAGAGCTTCGAAAAGACGTCGTAGCCATCAGCCCATGAGAAGAGTGATACCAAGAGACAGCGAAGAGAGTTCTTGATAAAAAATGTAGTTTTTTTCTAAAGCTTTCTCTGGACTATAATGACCATTTTT
>DUCW01000183.1:0-7066 GCA_012959595.1 Gemmatimonadota bacterium | reverse complement strand
GGCTTATCCTTCTAATTTGGGCGATGATGCTCGATGCTAAGAGCACTTTCGATGCGCTGATTCGCAAGGTGAGTCCAGATTCAGAGACAGCGGAGAAGATATTCACGTCCTAGTGACGCTTGGTCTGAGGTGGAAATTCGTGCTTTCGGCCGGGATGTTGGTCTCAATGGATATACAGACCCCTCTGAAGCCAAGCACTTAGCAGAGTTCGGTGGTGTGCCTGGGCTTGTATTGGATCTAGGCAGTGGAGGAGGTTGGCCAGGTCAAGAGATTATAGTTAGGTCTGGGAGATCAGTAGTGGGGATGGATATGGTTCTAAGTGGACTGCAAATAGCTCGACAAAGAGTGGCTGACACAGATATTGCAGATAGATTCCATTTTGTAGCTGGAGATGGCCAACGTTTGCCTTTTGCACCAGAGACCTTTGGAACGGTCCTGCACGCCGATGCTCTCTGTTGAATTCCTGATAAGCTCTCCGTGATGAGAGCATGTCGTGCAGTGTTGAAGACTGGAGGTCTTTTAGCCGGTTACTCAATACATGTCCGTCCATTTCTTTCTTCTGGGGAATCGACTAGAGCTCGAGAATTGGGACCTTCCTTTGTTGACGGTCTTGAAGACCCTGAATACTTAGCAAGGACTGCTGGGTTTTCAGAAATAAATGTTACGGATGTCACACCTCTTTTTAGAGAAACTTGTATAGCTTGGATTGAAGCTATGAAATTCTTGGAGGGAGAACTGAGAGGTCCGTTGGATCCAGCAGACTACGAGGATGAACTGAGAAATAAAACAGATATGCTGTGTGGTATCGAAGCAGGGCTTTTGATGCGTTCATTGATTGTTTGTAAGAAAGAATGACAGAGGCAATAATTAGTCTTGCTATTCGTTCTCAAGAAGGATTTTACTAAGAGTATAGATTGTCGGTTTTACATTCCTGCACTTTTCTGCATCATCTAAATGAGTAGATTGGCACGGAATCTGCATATAGGTAAAACGTAGGTTGCTCAATCTTCCTAGATCATGCAGGAGAAGGAAAGTGAAAAAAAAACTTCTAGACAGCTCGGGCTCACCTGGTATGACAGCTAGTGAACAACGAAAAACGTTGTGTAAGCTAGAAGACAAGAACATCGTACAGCTGTTTTTGGATGGACATGAGTACGCTTTTGCGGAGTTGGTTGATCGCTATGATACTCGCTTGCTCAACTTTGTTTATAGAACGGTTGGAGACTTAGAAAGAGGGCAAGATTTAGTCCAGGAAACATTTGTACGGGTGTACCGCCACGCACATCGTTTTGACCAGACCAAGAAATTTTCGACATGGATCTATACCATAGCGGGAAATCTGGCCAAGAACGAACTCAGGAATAGATCGAGGAGTCCCCTTGTTCTCTTTCAGACAATAAAGAAAAATTGGGAGGCAGATCACCGACCGTTGGAGTGGGAGGATTCAAGCTTTAAGCCTGACGATCTTTATAGGAAGAGGCATCTAAAAGCGTTGGTAGAAGAGGCCGTCAATGAGCTACCCGAACATCATAGGCTCGTTTTCGTACTCCGTGAACTTGAGGGTAAGAGTTATGAGGACATAGCTGAAATAACTGGATGTAGGTTGGGTACAGTCAAGAGTCGCCTAAATAGGGCAAGAACCAAGTTCGCTAGCTTAATAGCTCCCCTTCTCAACTAACAGCGGGCATCCTATCCGAGGTATTTGGGCGTTAATAGGAAGGTTTAAATTTAGTCGAATGATAGATGTTTTCCTGCTGAATAGTGGGGTTTTTCAGCGTTTGATGGAATTCTAAAAACAGCTCAATTGATCATATAGGGAACTCTGGACCTTTTTTCTAGTAGAATCACCCTCAGCGATGTAATTACAGTGGGCAAATCCTAGACGGGAGTCCGATTTTCTATGAAGTGCTCAGAGTTCGTAGAAAACTTTTCTGAGTTTCAAGATGCTCCGGACGATTCTTCGATAAAGAAGAAAGGAGAAAAGCATCTTCTAGAGTGTGAAAAGTGCACACATTACTCCTTAGTTGTTGTGACGGGAGTCCGAATCTTACAGGAAATACCTCCGGTTGAACTCCCTGAAAACTTCTGGGCTAGTTTGGAACATCGTATTTTTCATGTGAGACATGGAAAAATATTGAAAGATAGCCGTCCAATTTCATCAATCACATCGTTTGCAGTTGCATGTGCTTTTGTGCTCCTGGTGGTTCTTTTCGAAAATTCTTCAATTGTTGGTAATTTGAAGCCAGATGTAAACCTTCCTGCTATAGTTGTATCCAGGCCTTCCATGCAGCAATCAAGAACTCCGAGATCCTTATCTACCATTTTAGGCCAGCCTTCTAATTCGAGATTCGTCAATCGGTTTTGGGAAGACATTAATGATTTGATTTACGAATACTCTACCATGAGTGAACGGTACCGGACATCTCCTGTACTGCGTCAGACGGATCTTGTTGAGTATAAATAGAGTTGCTTTTACAAGTGTAGTGAGGTTATGAGCGTCATTTCAGAGTGTATAGGTCGCCAGGGTTTAGGAGGGATTTATTTTTTACATGGTGAAGATGAGTTCCGGAAGGAAGAAGCTGTAAAAGAATTAATAAACACTCATCTGGATCGGGAAACTAGAGATTTTAATCTAGATATAATTAGAGCTTCTGAGGTTGATCTGGAGCATCTGGCCCGTACTGTATCCACCCCACCGATGTTGTCTGAGTGGCGAGTGGTAGTGGTTCAAGGAGTACAGCATTTAGCGGGAACGGCTAAAAGTCGTGATATCATCTTGGATCTCATAGAAAGTACTCTTCCGGGCTTAGTCTTAGTCTTCTCTGGCACAGTCCCCAAGGGTTCCAAGGCTAAGTTCTACAGTTCCCTTAAGGACAAGTCTCGAGTGATCCAGTTTGATCCAATTCGTTCGGACGATATACCTGGTTGGCTTATGGAACAAAGTGTAGAGAGGTTCGATATTGAAGTAGATGCCGAAGCGGCCAGGGCGATGGCCGATGCTGTTGGATCGGACTTAGGGGTATTGTCCCAGGAATTAGAGAAGCTGGCAGTGCTAGCATCGGGAGAGAAGTCTATTAAGAAGTCCCATGTAATAGAGGTTGGCATCACTTTGTCGAGCCAAAATCGTTGGCAGTGGTTCGATTTAGTCGGAACCAGGAATTTTGAACAGGCGATTAGGACCCTACCTGCCTTGCTATCACAGGGAGAAACTGGAGTAGGTTTGACTATTGGCTTGTCCACACATTTTTTGAGGATAGGTTTAGTACTAGAAGGAGGAGTGGCAAGCCTAGAGAGCTTGCTTCCACCCCGTCAGAAGTGGTTGGCTCGGCAGGTTGTTTCGCAGGCTAAGAGGTGGAGCAAGGAAGAAATTTGCTCGTCGCTGGTTAACCTACTGAGAGTCGACCGTTTGCTAAAGGCTAGCACTTTGTCAGACCAACACCACTTGGAAGAATGGCTTCTTACTTTAAGGTTTCAGAAAGATCCAGTTTGTTAATAAATGTAACGGTTTCTGTTCTGTTGCTGATGTCTTGTTTTATTTCCCTAGAGGGTCAGGGGACTTTAAATATCGTGGATTCTCTTGCATCCACAGGAGAGGTTGAAAGTGCCCGATCGATTCTGCAAGCATGGTGGGACGGCGATCGGCAAGAAGCGAATCGACATGATCAACAGTTCAGCTTGTGGTTGCGAGGAATCTTGACGGTCGATCCACAGCTAGCCAGTCTAGATTTTCAACGGCTTGTCTTGTCATTTCCAGGAGGACTTTATTCTGATGACGCATTGTCTCGTTTGGGGCTCATTTCGGTTGCCAACAATGACCTGCTTAGAGCTTCGGAGTACTTCCGAGCTATATTGTTGGACTACCCAAGAAGTCCAAAACGTAGATCTGCTGAAGAATGGCTTGAGAGCAATACACAGCTTGTTGAAGAGCGGGAAATAGGACTCGGGTCTCCGGATCCCCAGAAGCAGGTCGCAGTCATCTATGAAAATGAACCGTCCACAGACGAGACTGGCGAAGCACCTTTGGGGCGTTATGCTATCCAAGTCGGTGCATTTTCAAGTAATGACAGAGCTAAAGCTCTGGCGAACACACTATCCAAAAAAGGTTTTGATGTCAGGGTAGTCGGCATCAGGGGAACGGCATTGATCAGGGTGCGCATAGGGTCGTTTCAGGAACGGACTCAAGCTTCCATACTCATGCAAAACCTTATAGAGATTGGTCAGGTCGCGACACTGGTGGATGATGTGTCCTTGGAAGTGATGGATTCATAATGGGCACAGAGAAGGTGGTAACCCAAGAGTTCTATGTCTCGGGTATGCACTGTGCGGCATGTGTAAGGATAGTTGAGGAGACGCTCCTGGGAGTCGAAGGTGTCGTTTCTGCTCAGGTTAGCTTGGCCACTGAAACCGCTCTGGTGGAATCGATTCACGGGACACTTGATTTGATGGAAATCTATAATGCCGTTACTGAAAGAGGATACGGTATTAAAGTTGATAAAGGTTCCGATACAATTGAAGCCGTTCTACAGGAGAAGCGACGGCAAGGGGATCGTCGGGCTGATGTATTGATGAAGAAGTTTTGGGTGGGATTGGTGTTGAGTATACCAGTTTTAGTAATAGGCAAGATTTCGTGGTTGCCAGGATTGTCTGACCTTGAACCAATTATTCATAGAAGGCTGTGGGTTGTAAGTGCATTGTTGACCATACCCATTATGGGTTATGTGGGAGGGCAGTTTTTTATCGGGGCATGGAAGGCATTCAGGCACAGAAATGCAAATATGGATACTCTGGTAGTATTGGGGACTGGATCTGCTTGGGGGTATTCGTTCATGGTCCTGGCCTTTCCGTCGTATTTTCCGGATGGCACCGCTATGCCTTTTTTTGAAGCTACTGCGGTGGTGATTACATTAGTTTTGCTGGGCCAATATTTAGAAGCTAAAGCGAGAGGTAAAACGTCTCGAACCATAGAGTTCTTGATGGACCTCCGCCCTTTGAGGGCAACTGTTTTAATTGATAAAGTAGAGAGGAGTGTTCTGGCCGGCCAAATTGAAAAAGGAATGACGGTCTTAGTTAGACCAGGGCAAAAAATACCAGTAGATGGTCATATCACAGAAGGGTCTACTTCGGTAGATGAATCAATGATCACAGGAGAGCTATTATCTCGACGGAAAGAGGTGGGTGACAAAGTTATTGGAGGCACTACCAATGTAGATGGTGCTATCCGATTTTGTGCAGATTCCGTTGGTGAAGAAATGGTCCTTTCACGTATTTTGGAATTAGTGAGGAAGGCCCAGGCTTCTAAGCCTTCCATCCAAAAATCAGTGGACATAGTTGCCAGTTATTTTGTGCCTACTGTGATGATTTTGTCAGTCCTGACATTTACTGTTTGGTACAATTTCGGTTCAGAACAGGCCCTGAACTATGGAGTGATAGCTGCTGTTTCTGTTTTAGTCATAGCTTGTCCTTGTGCTTTAGGATTGGCTACTCCTTTTTCGGTAATGATTGCCTTAGGGAAAGCTTCGGAGCGTGGTCTTTTGATTCGCAATAGTGATGTGATTGAAACAGCCTGCAAAATAGATACGGTAATCCTTGATAAAACGGGTACTTTAACTCAGGGGTACCCAGTAGTTTCTACTGTAATTCCAACTAATAGTATCTCCGAGGAGGATCTTTTGCGTTTAGCTTCCTCTGTTGAGATCGGATCTGAGCATTTGTTAGGCAAGGCTATTGTTAGAACCACTTCTGACAGGGCAATTCAGTTGAGCGAATCAACGGAATTTGCGGCTGTCCCTGGGATGGGAGTCAGTGCCAAAGTAGAAAATATGACTGTACGTGTTGGAACGCTTGCATTCTTGACCGATTCTGGTATGAGCGTGACTCAAGAAGTGTTGCAGATTGATGACGTAGCCGAAATAGGACAGACTCCAGTCTTGGTTTCTGCAAACAATGAATATCTTGGAGCATTCAGGATCTCGGATCCAGTAAGGGCTGGCTCAAAAGAAGTTATCGATAGGCTAAAAAGCATGAATGTTAGAGTTATCATGCTAACTGGAGATCATGAAAAAACAGCTAATGCAGTAGCACAAGAGGTTGGGATTTCAGAGGTAAGTGCTAGGATGCTTCCAGAGGACAAGGTTGCAAATGTCCGTAGGCTCCAGGAAGAGGGACGGATAGTGGCTATGGTCGGAGACGGTGTAAACGACGCGGCCGCTCTTAGTCAGGCGAACGTCGGAATTGCTATGGGTGACGCATCAGATGTTGCCCTAGAATCTTCGGATGTGGTGTTAGTGTCCCAATCCCTTAAAGGCGTTTCTGAATTGAGGGATATATCTCGGTTAGCTGTGGCGAATGTCAGGCAAAACCTTTTTGGGGCTTTTATTTATAATATTTTGGGGATTCCTGTGGCAGCTGGAGTTTTGTACCCGATCTTTGGGATTCTACTTTCTCCCCTGATCGCTGGTGCAGCCATGGCCTTTAGTTCCTTGACTGTGGTGACAAATGCGAATCGTTTACATTCCTCCATTGCACATAATTTGGCAAACCAATGGATAGGATCATCTGGGTAATTTGGAGAAAGGTTTTGTGTAATTATGAATGTACTCTTGGTAAATATAGGGGCTTGTTTTCTTGTTCTTCTGATAATTTGGTATTTTTGGCTCTCTCGGAAGAACTGATGTCAGTGCCGCCCGACACAAATTTTATGATATGAAGATTTCGAGTATAGCAACGAATGATATCGAAGAAGTAGAAGATACCCCTCTCATGAGGCAGTGGAGAGAGGTAAAATCTAAACACCAAGATGCTCTTGTTGTCTTTCGAGTGGGGGATTTCTACGAACTTTTTTTTGAAGATGCCAAAATAGCCGCAAGCGCCCTAGATATTGCCTTAACAAAACGAGGAAAACATAACGACGAAGATATACCGATGTGCGGTGTTCCTCACCATTCTGCAGAAAACTATATTTTTTCTCTAATAAATAAAGGGTTTCGCCCGTACCTACCTTACTGAGTTCTTTGGCTAATTTAATTCGCTGAGCTTCTCCTCCACTTAGGGTTGTCGAGTTTTGTCC
>DUCW01000182.1 GCA_012959595.1 Gemmatimonadota bacterium | reverse complement strand
CTGCCATTACAAATAAAAAATCTTGTGATTGTCGGAGGCCGACAACACGTACGTGAGTTTGTCAACGACAACAATACCTTTGACCTTGTCGTCACCCTTTAATCCGATGCCCTTGACGCCGCGTGTTGCGCGTCCCATGCATCGTACATCGTCCTCTGAGAAGCGAATTGCCTTTCCATTCCTTGTAGCTAGAATTACTTCATTTGATCCACCCGTTATCCTTACGTCTATCAGTTCATCCCCTTCATTGATCGTGATTGCATTCAGTCCTACAGACCTGACATTTCCATAAGCCGAAAGAGGTGTCTTTTTAGTCCTGCCACTCCTCGTACAAAACATGAGATACTGATCTTCAGCAAATTCGCGAACAGGAACCACAGAAGCGATTTCGTCCGAGGGATCAATATTCAAAAGATTGACTATCGATTTTCCTCTGGAATGACGTTTGGCCGAGGGAATCTGCCAAACTTTCAGCCAGTGACACTTCCCAGAACGTGTAAAAATCATCAAATACTGATGTGCAGATGCTGAAAAGACATGCTCAACCCAATCTTCATCCTTAGTACCCATTCCCTTTAATCCCCTACCTCCCCGACGCTGAGACCTGTAGGTGTCGATTTCAGTCCTCTTGAGATAGCCCTGATGAGAAAAGGTGATGACCATTTCTTCATCAGCAATCAAATCTTCTTCCACCAAAGAGCCTGCACCCCCAATTATTTCACTCCGACGGTCGTCTCCATATTTCTCAGCTATATGGGTCAGCTCTTCAGATATGATTCCCATACGAACTTCTTTATCTTCCAGTATCTTCCGCAAACCTTGGATGTTTTCTTGAACTTCTTTCAGTTCTGTGTTGAGCTTCTCCAGCTCCAACCCAGTCAATCGAGAAAGCCTCATATCAAGGATCGCTTTGGTCTGACGCTCAGAAAGCTTGAAGGATTCTTGAAGTGCTTCTGAGGCTTTCAAAGAATCTGCGGAGCCTCGAATTATCTTGATCACTTTGTCAATATTGTCGACAGCAATTTTGAGTCCCTCAAGAACATGTTCTCTTTCCTCTGCCTTATTCAGATCAAAGGTCGTCCGACGCACCACCACGGTGTGGCGATGTTCAATGAAATGTTCTAGTATTTTCCTTAACGAGAGAACACGTGGTTCTCCATCTACCAAGGCCAGAAGATTTGCACCAAAACTCGATTGCATTTGGGTATGCTTAAATAATTTATTCAGCACTACAGCCGGGATAGTGTCTCTCTTGAGTTCTATCACTATCCGAAGGCCGTCCCTATCAGATTCATCTCTTATATCTCGGATTTCGAATATCTTTTTGTCCCGTACCAACTGGGCGGTCTGCTCTATTAGTCTAGATTTATTGACCATGAATGGAATTTCAGTCACGATGATCCTGTCCGCCCCAGTATCTGTCTCTTCGATCAGGGTGCGGGCTCTCATCACTACCCTGCCTCGACCTTCTCTGTAAGCAGATTCTATTCCATCTGTCCCACAGATAAATCCACCAGTAGGGAAGTCTGGGCCTTTCACCATTTCAAAAAGATCTTCTTCTGAAAGCTCTTTATCTTCAATTAAAGCTTTAGTGGCAGTGACTACTTCTCGCAGATTGTGAGGTGGAATATTAGTCGCCATCCCAACTGCTATTCCAGAACTGCCATTCACGAGAAGGTTTGGAATTCTAGCAGGCAAGACTGTTGGCTCTTCCAATCGAGCATCAAAATTAGGGGCAAACCTGACGGTGTCTTTATCAATGTCTTCCAACAGTTCAACCGCCGGAGCTGTCAGACGAGCTTCAGTATACCTATATGCCGCCGCACGATCTCCATCTATAGATCCAAAATTGCCCTGTCCATCAACAAGTGGATAACGTAAAGAGAAATCTTGAACCATTCTCACTAAAGCATCATATACAGCACTATCACCATGTGGATGGTACTTACCTAAAACTTCACCAACTACAGTTGCGCACTTTTTATAAGCTCTTCCAGGTGTGAGACCTAGCCCGCTCATTGCAAACAGAATCCGTCGATGAACTGGCTTCAACCCATCTCTTACATCTGGAAGCGCTCTCTGAACAATCACACTCATCGAATAATCCATGAAAGATTCCCGCATTTCATCTTCGATGAGACGTTCTAAAATTTTCTCGCCATCTACTATGAGATCGTCATTTGCCATTTAAAAGTCCCCAGAGGAAGACAGGCCATCACATTGATACCGCCAACAATCGTAATTCTGAATTACTGTTAATCAGACGGTCCGTTTCCCTCTTAGTTGCTTAGGATTCTTAATAGCTATTGAAAGCTTAACAATGAGTCATCCAGCAAAGAAAAAAACTACAACGGCCTCTACTCTACAGACCTATTACAGACACTGCCTAAGTTCATAGAAAATAATGCAGAAATGGCTTAATAACAAGTAAAATATGCTATAGAAATTTGCTGGAAATCCAGTTCATATCAGGGTATCGACAGGTTTGGCTTGCACCTCCTGGAACCACCCTGAGAGATATCCTACATTTCCTCGCTTTCTAGTTTAATTTTGCTGGCAGTACAGCGGTTAAATATTTTCCCGTAACGCTCTCTGGATTGCCTACGATCTCTTCGGGAGTACCTTCCGCTACCACTCTTCCGCCAGCAGGACCAGCACCAGGCCCCATATCTATAACCCAATCAGCCGTTTTAATGACATCGAGATTATGTTCAATCAACAAAACTGAGTTCCCTGAGTCTACCAAGCGACTTAGGACGACCAGTAGCTGCTTCACGTCTTCCCCAGACAGTCCGGTCGTTGGTTCATCAAGAATATACAGTTTGCGTGCCTTTCCTTTTGCGCCTGAAGTAAGCTCCCGTGCTATCTTTAGCCTCTGAGATTCTCCTCCCGACAGAGTGTTAGCAGGCTGTCCAAGTTGTAAATATCCTAATCCAACTTGCTGCAGAAACCACAAGATTTTACCGATACGCCTATTCTGAGCAAAAAATTCCATCGCTTCGTCAATCGTCAATTTGAGAACTTCAGAAACATCCAAGCCTTTAAAGGTGACTTCAAGCACCTCCGATCGATAACGATTACCTCGACAAGAATCACAAACTACATATATATCCGGCATAAAAATCATCTCAACTTTTACTTGACCGGCTCCCTTGCATTCGTCACACCGGCCACCGTTAACATTAAAAGAGAAATGACCCGCAGTGTATTCCCTCGATTGAGCAAGCGGTTGCAAAGCAAAAATCTTTCGGATTTCGTCCCAAACTTTGATATACGTAGCGGGATTAGATCTTGGAGTTCGCCCGATAGGAGATTGATCTACCAAAACAATCTCTTCGATTACTTCTGTTCCTTGTAGACCCCGGAGCTTACTACAATTTTCAAGCGAAGTATCCTCTTGCCCCTTTAGATCCCACCTGACCGACTCATAGATTATGTCGTGAACAAGGGTTGACTTGCCAGAACCAGACACTCCAGTCACAACAGTCAGCGTTTCGAGTGGAATTTTAACATTCACGTCATTGAGGTTGTGAAGAGTGGCACCGAAAACACTCAGATTAGCACCATCTGTTGGTCTTCTGGACTCCGGCACAGCGACTTCGGTTTTCCCTGACAAAAATTTTCCAGTAGCACTATTGATTTTGCAGAGATCTTTCGGAGTGCCTTGAAAAACCAAATCGCCTCCTTCTCTACCAGACCCTGGACCCAACTCCAACACATGATCCGCCCTCATTATAGCTAGAGAATCATGCTCGACTACCAGAACTGTATTTCCAACGTCTCGTAGCTTGTCCAAAAGATTCAACAGACTGTTGACATCTTTGGGGTGCAAACCCACAGTAGGCTCATCCAACACATACAGGGTGTCCACTAATTGAGAGCCCAAGGAATTTGCCAGACCTATTCTTTGTGATTCTCCTCCCGACAGAGTCCGTACCTGGCGATCCATAGAAAGATAGCCCAAGCCCACTTCTACTAGAAAGGTCAGCCTTCCTAGTAGTTCAGTCAGGATAGTCTCGGCTACTGCCGCCTGCATCTCACCTAATTCAATCCTAGTTAGCCACTCTCTAAAATCCTTTATAGAAAGCTGAGCCGCCTGTGAGATTGTATGATTTTCAACTTTGACACAAAGAGCTTCTTGCCGAACTCGTAATCCTTTGCAAACCTCACACACCCTGGTAGTCTGATACCTACGAAGGAAAATACGGATGTAGTGCTTATACCTTTTCCGTTCCCTGGACCTCAAAAAAGGAATGACGCCTTTGAAGTCACTCGATCCTTCAAGAATATCGGTTCTTATGTCTTGAGGGATCTGATCCCAGGGAAGATCAGGAGAAATTTCCTGAGAAAGTAGAAAAGATTGAAGTTTTTTTCGTTCTCTATGGTAGCGCGGCTTGGTCCAGGGATCTACAGCTCCTTCATTTATTGACTGACGAGGTTTTGGAATGATCAAATCTTGATCGTATTCCAAGGTTGCTCCAAATCCTGTGCAATTTGGACAACACCCGAAAGAGTTATTAAAGGAGAATAATTTAGGTGTAGGGTGGAGAAAAACCACTGCGGGATGGGCATAACACTTAAAGGATTCGGAGAAACTTAGGCGCTCCCCCTGCTCTTCATGAAAGACCAAGACTATTGCTTCTCCTAGTCCTTCTTTAAAACAAGTACTAATTGAATCTGCTAAACGATCACGTTGTGTGTGATCAATCGTTAGACGATCTACTAACACCAACACTTCAGAAGCTTTCGACAGATCCTTCTCTTTAATGGCTTTTTCGGAATCAGGCTCGCCCAAATCGACTAAAATCCCGTCTGCTAATAGACGCATAAATCCAAGAGCTCTAAGATTCTGAAGTGACAATTCGTGTTTTAACTCACCCTCGACCCGAAGTGGAAATGTGATTTGAATGCGAGTATCCTCTGGTAAGGTCAGAAGTTCCTCAACAACACTAGTGACCGAATCTGCCTTAACGGCATCTCCACACTTAGGACAATGTGTAACTCCGACACGAGCCCACAGTAATCGCATGTAGCCGTACACCTCTGTGGCTGTTCCAACTGTAGACCGGCTTGACCTCGTAGCATTCTTCTGTTCAAGTGCAACCGCTGGCGATATCCCCTCAATGGACTCCACCTTGGGTTTCTCCACTCTGTTTAGAAATTGCTTAGCATAAGTGGACAAGGACTCCACATATCTGCGCTGACCTTCAGCGAAAACAGTGTCCAGAGCTAGTGAAGATTTTCCTGATCCCGAAGGACCCGTAACTACAGTCAATGACTGCTTGGGGAGGTCAACATCAAGATTCTTCAGATTGTGCTGACTGGCCCCTCTGACACGGATAAAATCATCCATGCATTTCTGCTTCAACATAAATCACTGAGGCCTGGCTAGAGTGTCTTCTTGCATCACCGCCGCTAAGCTGTCTTTATCCATCAACCTTGAAGAGACCGGCACGACACTTCCATTGAAGCGCATCATGGGTTCAAAGCCCTCAGGAAAACCCTCTTGAGGAACTAGACCTTCCTCGGTATAACGACTAGCGGCATTCCATAAGATCCACTCATTGATACCAGCATCGTATGTTGCTTGTATCTGGGCTCTTATTTCAGGTCCTCCATATGGGGGGGCTCCTAAACTGAAATCTTGCAACCAAGGACGAATAGACCCGGCATTCACCACTTTTGAAGAACGTTCCAAACCGTCGCCTAAAGCAGCCTTCACTACTTCGTAGGGGTACTGGTTCGGTTCTTCTATATTAAAACTTCCAGACCAGTAGTGGGACGGATATACCATCGGCAAGACTACATCCACCCTCCTAACAACTTCTTCCCACAATTGACCGATACCTAGATCATAATTTAGTGATGTCGTCGCTCCGAATACATCGGCTGTCATAGCAACCTGTTCGCTCTGAGTTTGTTTCCTAACATGATCCAAGAATCCGCTAACTGCTTCACTCCTTGTCCTTCCCAGACTATTAGGAAAACTAGCTCTTTCTAGATGTTCTTTTGGCGAATCTGGAAATCGGATATAATCCCACTGGATTTCAGGGAAACCAATCGCAATCATTTCTTTTGCCAGACTCAAATGGTAATCCCAAACCAAACCTTCAAAAAGGTTCGCCCAACTGGCTCCTTTCTCATCAATCCAGCCCCCCCCAGCGTTATCTTGAATGGCGAGTTCTGGTTTCTTCTTTGTAAGCAATGGGTCCTTTACTACAACGATACGAGCGATCGGATAAATCCCATTCGTGTGGAGCCGATCCAATAAACCCAAAAGATCTGTTATCCTGATTTGCTGATCCGCTCCCATCTGATGAGCAGCTTCAACCCTGGTAGGGTGACTCACGTATCCTGAGGCATCTTTGATATCGACCACAAAAGTGTTGATCTCTGTCCTCGAAGCCAGATCGATCAGTTGTTCTGATTTTGTCTTTGAACCAGCCGCCCAGGCATTCACGTAAATCCCTTTCACTGCTGCTGGTTTCTCAAAACGAAGAGGTTCCTTGGGAATCTCCAACCTTTCCACTATTGCCCCACTTTCCATCCTGGCTACAAGTGGTTCTGACTCAACATCGGGGAACACATTTACACTGTCTTTCCCAGCTCCTCGCTCTCCAATTACAGGGTCCTTATCTGTGGGACACTCAACCTGCTGATTATGGAAAACATCTTCCCTTTGGTCCTCATTGAACGACTGAGTTTTTTCAATATCTCTAGTGTGTAGCCCCCTGTCACATGAGACACTAATGACTGTGATAAAGATCAGAACACATGTTACACTATGTCTGATTTTTTCGCTCAATTGACACACTCAGTGATTGGATGTTTCCAAGATTTCACAGATTAAATCAATAGTTTTATCTGTCGCCCCTAAGTTCTTCTCAATATAGCCTAGCGCATTTCTCCCAGCTTTCAATAATTCATCACTGTTAGAAAGAAACTCGCCAACAACACTGCACATTCCATCTGAGTCCAAAACTACCCTTGCAGCACCTTGACCCAATAAGCCATGGGCGGCAAGAGAACCTTTGTAGTTTGGACCGAACAATATAGGGACTCCTGCAGCAGCTGGCTCCAAAACCGAATGCAGGCCTTCTTCGCCGAACCCTCCACCGACATAAGCAACAGTAGCAAAAGCATATAGCTCAGGTAACACGCCCATTACATCCACCAATAATACATCTACAATATCCATACTCGCATTTTTGGGTCGATCGGAAAACCGCATAATTCTTAATCCCCGATCTATACATCTCCTGGTCAACCGGTCGATGTTCACTGGAAACACCTCATGTGGAACCAACACCATTCTCACCTCGGGATGAACTGTTCTAATTTCAACCAACGCTGAAACTAAAATCTCCTCATCCAAATTCCAGGTAGACCCGGCCACTATCAGAGCACCCTTCCACCTGCCAAGGAAGCTAAGGTTGGATTGTTGATCGCCTAAAAAACTGGTACGATCCTGTGCGGAATCTACAGCTGGATCACCTGTGATTCTGATTTGATCTTTGTGGACACCTAAACTTTCAAATCGATCGCTGTCGTTCTCTGAAATTGCCCCTATAAAATTAACTTTCCTAACTGTTAAACTGGTGGATAGACGCCAAGGTAGGTGCAATTTTTTTGCATCATAAGATAGTGTTCCTGCGACCAAAATTGTAGGAATCCCCCTAATTCTTGCCTGTTCATTCAAAATGGGCCAAACTTCCCTTTGCGTGAATAAAACAGCCGAAGGGCATAGAGCATCTAGTATATCGGCCATATCTCGAGTAAGGTCCCAGGGGAGATAAGTACTTACCTCGGAAGGGAAATGTTCAGCTATCTTTTCGGCGGATGCCGAAAATATAGTAAAGACAATTTGAATGTCTCCCAGTCTTCTCCTGAGACCTTCTGCCACACTCCTTGCTTGAAGAGCTTCTCCCACAGATGAAGCATGAATCCAGAACGTCAAAGTGCTCGGATCTGCCAAGGTCTCGCCCCAATCTATCAATTTTTTACAGGCTTGTTTTCGCCCGTAAAGCCCACGTAATACCTTCGACGATCGTTTTGGTTTGGTCACCACAAATCTCGAAGCAATCTGCAAAATTCTTAAAAAGGATTGGTAGATCAGATTTGCCAGTAATGTCATTCTGATAGGAATAACTTATATAGCAAGTCCATGCCAGGAGATACAGCTCTGATATTTACTGGGGCTATCCTGCTAATAGATAAAGACTGCGATTTGACAGACTTTGCTATAGAAGAACTGGAGTAGCAAGTTGAATAACATTATTCGATCCACGAGGATGTTATACCGATGAATCACAAATTGTCCTGGCGTTCCATACAGACTCTTTTCCTATTCACCACCTTATCTCTGAGTAATACTGGATGTTCACCATCTTACGTAATCAAGGCTGGGCTATCTGAATGGAAGATTCTTAGCTCGAGAAGGTCGATCGATGAAGTTATACAGGATACTACAACCTCGGAAAATATACGTGGTAAGCTAGTACTAGTTTCGAAAGCTAGAGAATTCGCTTCAAGAACTTTGCAGATGGACGTAGGAACATCCTACACCACCTTTACGCAACTCGATCGTGATACGCTTGCACTCGTGCTGTCAGCTTCTCCAAAGGATCAACTCGTACCTAAAACATGGTGGTTTCCGATAGTGGGAAGCTTTCCCTACAGAGGTTTCTTCAAAGACAATGAAGCATTAGCGGAACAAAACGCACTTGAAAACCAAGGTTTCGATACTTATCTACGTCCCACCTCAGCCTTCAGTACATTGGGTTGGTTCTCTGACCCCATCTTGTCCACAATGATAAAACAGGATGAAATAGGTTTGGTAGAAACTGTTTTACATGAATTGTCACACAACCACTTATTCGTTAAGGGGCGGGTAGACTTCAATGAAAGTTTCGCCACGTTTGTCGGCAGATCTGGTGCTGTCGAATTCTTTTGTAACAATCCAGATTTCCCCCACGGAAACGTTCTTTGCCTCCAAGCAAAATCTCGCTTAAGAGATCATGCAGAATTTGAAAAATTTTTTTCCAGTCTCATTAGAAATCTTCAAGTCATTTATCAGGATAGTGCCTTGAGTTATTCAGAAAAAATTGCACTAAGAGAAGAGCTTTTCAGCAAATACCTTGACGACTTCATAAGTGAAGTCCAACCCAAACTAGAAGTGTTAAGCTACCAAAATTTCGTGTCTATACCCATCAATAATGCAACCCTCCTGGCACAGATAAGATATCACTCAAGACTAGATGAATTCGCTGAATTAATGAAGGAACAGGGTGGTCTAAAAGACGCCATCTCGCACATAAAGAGCAACGCCCACCCTAAGAAAGATCCCTTTTCTGCTCTGACTACTGACCCTTCATGACAAATCGATCGCTGAGTATACGCGAGTGAAATCTTTTGTTTCTGCTAGAATATTGAGCTTATTCCCTGGAACACCTTTCCCTCGATCAGAAATTTTGTTTGTGGTACTGATCTATAGGACGTAGTTTGATGCCCCAAATCAAAGATATGCTATCCACAAGACATGAGATCCCGTGAGTTGATGATGAGCGGCAACCAAAATAACAGTTATACACCGATTCCAATAGAAGAAAAATGGCAAACTCGCTGGGAGCATGAGGCGACAAATACCCTCAGCCCTCAAGCCCTGGAGGAAGGGGAAAACTCATACTACAACCTCATGATGTTTCCCTACCCTTCTGCCGAAGGACTCCATGTTGGAAACATTTATGCCTTCACTGGGGCTGACGTCCACGGACGCTTCCAACAGCTAACAGGTCACACTGTCTTCGAACCCATAGGATTTGACGCCTTCGGTATTCACTCGGAAAATTTTGCTCTTAAGCAAAGTTTGCATCCGATGGATCTAATCCCTAGCAATGTTACTAATTTCACTAGACAACTGAAAAGAATGGGAGGTATGTTCGATTGGAAACATACAGTCGATACTACGGACCCCTCTTACTACCGTTGGACCCAGTGGATCTTCCTTCAGTTATTCAAATCTGGACTGGCCGTAAGGAAAGAGGCCCCTGTAAATTGGTGTCCTTCATGTATGACTGTACTGTCAAACGAACAGGTTGTCGGTGGACGATGTGAACGATGTAACACCCCCGTTGAACAAAGACATATCGCACAATGGTTTTTCCGTATAACCGAGTATTCTCAGAGACTTCTGGATGGCCTCAAGCAAATAGATTGGTCAGAAACTACCAAGAAAGCCCAAGAGAATTGGATTGGTCGTAGTGAAGGTGCCATCCTTAACTTCCCTATATCGGTAGAAGAGGACGAGACAACATCATTGGATCACCTCACTCAGGATGAACTCTCTTCAGTAACAATAAACCTGAAAACAATAGAAGTTTTTACCACACGTCCAGATACTGTATTCGGAGCTACGTACATCGTATTGTCACCAGAGCACCCCCTAGTGAAAGAAGTGACTAGTGACCAACAGAGGGAAGCAGTACAGGCCTATCAAAAGAAAACTGCAAAATTAGACTTAGTCGCTAGACAAAAGACAGAGAAGACCAAAACTGGAGTCTTCACCGGAGGATATGCTCTCAACCCAGCAACCGGCACCGTAATCCCTGTTTGGATAGCAGATTACGTCATGATGACCTATGGGACAGGTGCTATCATGGCTGTTCCCGGACACGATCAGAGAGATTTTGACTTCGCTAAAGCTATGGATTTACCCATCAAACAAGTGGTCTCTGCTGAAAAGAAATCGAAGGACACTGTAACCGATATTCTACAGGCCTACTCTGGAGATGGCGTGCTAATCAACTCAAAACATTTTGACGGACTCTCTGTTGCTGAAGGTAAGAAAGCAATCTGTGATTGGTTGAAAACTAAGGATATGGCGTCCGTGCACGTCGGCTACCGTCTTCATGATTGGTGTATCTCTCGACAACGATATTGGGGACCGCCTATCCCCATTATCCATTGTGATGAATGTGGTCCCGTAGCTGTTCCAGAGGAAAGCTTGCCGATTATTCTTCCTCGGATCGAGAATTTTAAACCTGATGATTCTGGCGTGAGTCCATTAGCTCGATTGGAGGAATGGTACCTCGCAGACTGTCCTGAATGTGGAAAAACTGCACGAAGAGAAACCGACGTTTCTGACACTTTCTTAGATAGTTCCTGGTATTTCCTCAGATACCCTTCGACAGACTCTGAAGACGTCCCATTCGACTCCACCATCACCAGGAAATGGTTGCCCGTAAATTGTTATATCGGTGGGAATGAACATGCAGTACTACATCTCTTATACAGCCGTTTCATAACAATGGCTCTTTATGATATTGGTCATATAGATTTTCAAGAGCCATTTGTGCGTTTCAGGGCTCATGGGTTGATCATCCGAGAGGGCTCTAAAATGTCCAAGAGCAAGGGCAATGTGATAATCCCCGACCAAATAATCGAAAAGTATGGTGCAGATACTTTTCGAACCTATCTGATGTTCCTAGGACCTTTTGACGAAGGTGGAGACTACCAGGACGATGGGATTCAAGGACCACATGGTTTCTTACACCGAGTTTGGGAAACAGCAATGCTATCTCTACAAAATGATAAGCAGGAGAAAGATTCCAACGTTGAAAGAAAACTGCATCAAACAATCCAGCAAGTGACCGACCAAATCCCGGAGCTAAGGTACAACACCTCTATAGCTGCACTGATGGAATACCTAAATGTAGTCCGTTCCAAAGGACGCACTCCGCAAAGATGTGAAATTGAACCGCTCGTAGTAATGATTGCTCCATTCGCCCCACATCTAGCTGAAGAAATTTGGGAATCTTTCGGACATAGTGAAAGCCTCTTTTCAGGCGTAAATTGGCCCGAGTACAGTGCGGATAAAGCACGTGCTGATACCGTTGAGATGGCCATCCAAATCAACGGAAAACTGAGAGCCACGATCACTGTTCAAGCTGAAATGGACCAGGAAGAGTTGGAAAAACTTTCGAGAGCTGAAAAAAACATCTCAAGATATTTGGAAATGGGAACAGTTAAACGAGTTATTTACGTACCCAATCGATTAATCAATTTTGTATTGGAGTCAAACAATGCATGAGCCACCAACAAGCTTACCCGAAACCGCAGATCAACTTTGTATTGATGCTATCAAGGTGTTATCCATGGACGCCGTTCAGAATGCCAATTCTGGACACCCTGGAACCCCTATGGCTCTTGCTCCCGTCGGGTATCTCCTGTGGACAAAATATCTAAAACACAACCCAAATAACCCCACCTGGGTCGACCGTGACCGTTTTGTTCTCTCGGTCGGGCATGCTTCTATGTTGCTTTATTCCCTCCTCTATCTGACCGGTTATGATTTATCTCTAGAAGACCTGAAAACATTTCGTCAATGGGAATCTAAGACTCCTGGACACCCTGAAGTCCATCATACACCAGGAGTAGAGACTACTACTGGACCTCTCGGACAAGGTATCTCCAACTCGGTAGGAATGGCTCTGGCAGAGCGCTGGTTAGCAAGCAGATTCAACAGGGATGGGTATGACGTGATCGACCATTACACATATGCACTCTGCTCTGACGGAGACTTAATGGAGGGTGTATCACACGAAGTTGCAGAATTCGCTGGACACCAAAAACTCGGAAAGCTAGTCTGGATTTTTGATGACAATCACATCACCATTGAAGGAAATACGTCCTTAACCAGCTCTACCGATCAAATCGACCGATTTAAAAGCTACCAATGGCACACCACCTGCGTAGAAGATGGATCTAACCTTGATCAAATCAGCGAAGCTTTTAGTCTGGCAAAATCTGAGACTGAACGTCCTTCCTTGATCGTATTGAAAACACGGATCGCTGAGGGTAGTCCTAACAAGGTAGATAAGTCTTCAGCCCACGGTAGTCCACTGGGCTTAGAGGAAATCGAAGCCACCAAAAACAATATCGGCTACCCTTCGCACGAACCCTTCTATGTTGATTCCCAAAGTCTTAAAACCTGGAGGAGAACAGCTGACAGAGGTGATACCCTTGAAGACGACTGGAACGAACTCTTTGAATCATACACCAATATGTACCCAGAACTGGCAAAAGAGTATCTGGAAATGATGAGAGGTGATCTCCCACAAGATTGGTCTATAGAAATCCCGAACTACTCGAATGTTCAGGAGACAAAAGCCACCCGTTCCTGGTCCGGAGAAGTACTCCAGGCTATTGCAGCAAATTGTCCCAACCTTATTGGAGGATCAGCCGATCTAGGACCTTCCAACATGACCGACATTAATGGGGCATCCAACCTGGATCATGAAACTCCTGAAGGACGTGTTCTTCGATTTGGAATTCGAGAACATGGCATGGCCGGGATAATGAATGGACTTGCGTTACATGGAGGGATCCAACCTTTCGGAGGAACATTTCTGATTTTTTCCGATTACATGAGACCCTCAATCAGGCTAGCAGCCCTAATGAATCTGCCCGTCAAATACGTATTTACCCATGACTCAATTGGATTAGGGGAGGACGGCCCCACCCATCAACCTGTTGAACAACTGATGACCTTAAGGGCTATCCCCAATCTATTAGACCTAAGACCTGCCGATGCTGCAGAAACAGCAATGGCTTGGAGAATTGCGATGGAGCGAACAAACGGTCCTACATTTTTGTCCCTCACAAGACAGGGAGTGGTTCCACTCAACAGAACAACATTTCCCAAAGCAGAAGCAACACGATTTGGAGCTTATGTTCTAGCCGAAGCTTCGACCAGAACACCTCAAGTAGTTTTGATTGCGAGTGGATCGGAAATTGAAATAGCCCTAGAAGCTAGAGAAATCCTAGAGAAAACAGGTATAGACACGCGTTTAGTCAGCATGCCTAGTTGGTACCTTTTCTCGCAACAGACCAAAGAATATCAAGACTCAATTTTACTACCCGATTGTCCTGTTCAAGTAGCAATAGAAGCCGGCTCTTCATTCGGCTGGTATCGATGGATAGGAAGCAGAGGATTAGTCATAGGCTTAGACAGGTTTGGAGCTTCTGCCCCCTCTGAAGACCTCTTTGATCAGTTCGGTATTAAAGTCAGCAATATCGTGGAAAAAGCAACTGAAGCACTCAAAAGGTACACATAACTCAGGGTTCTTCAAGAGAAAAAATTGAAATTATTCCTCCCCTCGTCTGAAGCAGCTCTTCAAGATACAGCGATGGCCCCCGCTGTATCTTGAAGAGCTGACCCTGTTGCATCAAAAACTATGATTTCCTGATCAGAAGTGCGACCAGTTCGATCCCCGACTATTACTTGACCCAGGTCGGCATGGACTTCTTCGGCGGAAATGACCCCTGCGGTGATTGCGTGATGTAGTTCTCCCACATTGATACATTGATCTAGAAGATCTACCACTACCTTCGCCTTAGAAAAAATCTCTACATCCAACTCCTGCTTGTCAGGGCTATCTGCGCCCACTGCCGCTAAGCAAAAGGGTTTCACGATTTTTTGTAGAGCTTGGTGCCATCCTAACTGCCTGGAGGTCTGTAGCTACGAACCGGGGGCAGCTGTGCACCGGACAGATCGTCTGGAACACCCTCTTCAGCGACAACAGTGTGCGTTAGCGTCCCGATTCCATCGATGGTAGCACTGATCGTTTCACCAGCCTGCAAGTACCCAGAGCCTGTCGCCCGCTGAACGCGACCAGCACCAGTTCCGCCCGACGTTCCGCTTTGCAGGACGTCACCGGGAAATACGGTGATGAGCGACGATGCGTACTCGATT
>DUCW01000181.1:11779-14814 GCA_012959595.1 Gemmatimonadota bacterium | reverse complement strand
GGTCGCTAATCGACTCAAAGAACTCTTTACGGAACTGAGTTTATAGGCTGTCTGGGAAAGTATACCTGTGAACTACGGGCTTACAAGCAGGGGGTCGCTGGTTCGAGTCCAGTCGGGGGACACTATTATTTCCTCATGGATCTAAGTCGATTTTCTTGGCAAGGCCCTGAGCGGGGAGTGCTCGATCCGCGAAATCCTCCATAAAACGATCTACCCTGGTTTTTTTCCGGAAAAATCCCAGATGATGTCCGGCCGAGCTGATCTTGTTAGCCAAGTCAGTGTTATTTGAGTCATATGCCATATCGCCGAACATGACTTTCAATAGAAGTAATTCAGGTTGGATTTCTGGAGTATTCACTAGAGTGGCCAGCTCTTCTGATTTCCTAGGCTGAAAGGTTGTGTTCTGGAAATATGCTTCTTTGTCTGACATGCACATCTGGATGATGGTTTCTTCGGCTACGTCGGCAAGGATTCTACCAAAGAATTCATCTCTTGTTTCATCATTTTTTTGAGACCGTTTGATCCTCTTTAGATGTATTGTTTCGCTTTGCTTTCTAGGCTTGTATATATCCCATCCTGGCCATCTAAGTTTTAATTGGGGTTCATTGTCAGAGCCATTGACGATCTCACCATTTTCCCTCAGAAATTTCTTGATGTCTTCTGCTTTCTCCGGGTTTCCTCCGTCCAGTAGAAAATGTCTAGTCAATTCGAGGCAACTGTAAAAAAACCCATTGGCACCACCCATTTCATAGTCCTTTGGACGTTCGAAGGGATCTTCTTTCCACCCCCAGACTATTTGATTCGAGAACCAATGCTGCGTCTCTACCAGAGCATGGGTCCATACTTCCTCTTCGGCTTCTAAATTGGTTGAAATGCCAAGTTGTAAATCGGATGTGCTTAACTCTGACAATATAGAACCCACCGTTGTTATCATCTCAATAACTTTGTCTGGTTTCTGGCCAAGTAACTCCTCGAGAAAACGTTTGGGCATCGACTCTAACCGCGTTTGATGAGAAGTGGATTGGTTTTTGAAGAGTTTTGCTAGCCAGTTTGGGATTTGGACCTCGCCTACTTCGAGCGATGTTTGAGGCAGTAACTTGGAAAGTTTGGTAGATGTTTTAGTCATTCTAGACTCCTACTGGGCAAACACCAGGCGTATTAGACTAAGTCAATATCGGGTGTTATGCTAACATGTAATAGTTGAAATTGAACCGACTTCGAAACTGGATCTGAGAAATGCTTGTCCTGAGTTATATCGTCCTCTTTATCGTATTGGTCCTAGTATGCAAAAAATTGATTACAACTCAACAACAAAAAGACATCGAAGATGAATTGGACAAACTGGACGAGTCATATTTAAAAGGTCGCAGATAGGAAATTTATGTTATATTTAATTTGTATCCTTTTTAAAATACACATAGAGAAAGGGCCCAAAAATTAGAGCTAAAAAGAAAAATAGGGTCATTTTAGTCATTTAGAAACCAAGGGGAAAAAGATGAAATGTCTTTCCTGCTCGCATAAGTGGAAACGAACAAGATTGGCAGAATACGTTACTGGGCTGACGAGATGCCCCCAGTGTGATAGTCGGCTGACTTTTCGCAATGATTTTTCGCTCAGTGTTTTACGTTTCCTGAGAAATCTCCGCCCTCGTGGTTAGTCCTAAGTAGAAACTATTTTACTTGACTTCAGGCAAGAAGGATAGACGGGAGTGTTTCTATCGAGGGCAGAAAGATTGACTGCAACCCTAGGCGGTCCAAGCGGTGTCATCGACAGATTGCCAACAGTATAGTGCTGCAGTGCTCCGATAGGGTTTCCATAGTTGACTTCTTTCAATGATGGTTTGGGGTAAAGGTTTAGTTTCTAGACCAAAGATTAGGGCGTAACCTTTTCGGATGCCGAGATCGGTTGCCGGCATCACATCGTGTCTCCCCAGTTTAAAAATAAGGACCATTTCGGCTGTCCATGGACCGATGCCTTTTACCTGGGTTAGTGTATTTATGATGTCGGTTTCACTCATCAATTCCATGTCCTCTTGTTGAGGAATGCTTCCATCTACAATTCTGTTGGCCGTTGAAGCAAGCGTAGATGCTTTAGCTTGAGAGAGACCGCAAGCTCTCAAATCTTGAGGGGAGCTATTCCTTATTTTTTCCGCTGAGGTTCCAAATCGTGTAATTATCTTTTCGAAGATCGATGTGGCGGCTTTCCCGCTCAATTGTTGGCTTACTATGGATTTGACCAGTGCTTGAAACAGAGACACTTCGGTATTAGGCGTCACTCTTTGATGTGAGGCCCTTTGTATATACTTTGCCAGCAAAGGGTCTCTGGCTTGGAGATAGGTAGTTATATCGTCGGATTCCGTCAGTGTTGGCATTAGGTGTGTTGTTTTGGTCGAGTTGCTGAAGTAAAAGATTGAAGGTTTTCAAGAGAATTCAGAGACAAGTTTATACTGTCAGGTCTGGCGGTGCAATGTCAATGCCACACTTGGTCTGCCAGTGTTTTCGCAGCGTCATCGTAAACTAATTCGAACCTTGATCCCTTGTCGATAAGGGTGGCCCTCTCGTGACGTATGGGCCAAAGTCCATGCATTGTGGGGGATTTATGAATGGATCTTTGTCTCAGGTGGCCGTCTAATTCGAAGCTTTCAGTAACACCGCTGTTTTCCCCTTCGATAAAAACGCCTGTTTCTTCTAGCTGACCATTAGGGAAGAAAAATTGGTAAGGACCATTTGTTGTGCCCCTACAAAATATCTGGCAGAAATCCGGCTTTCCATTTTGCCAAAAACCCTGGACGGGACCGTGCCATTGACCTTCTTTGATCAAACCTATTGATTTTACCCGGCCGTTGGGCCAGAACTCTCCACATATCTTTATGCTGGAGTTCATAGAGTGCTCCTTGGAAGGATCTGTCGTTTAATTCAGAAGAGATGCAATAATAATGCCAAAAAATCACTTATTACTCCTGTTTAGCCCACAGGACTGATGAATGTTTTGGCTGAGGGAGTAGATGTGAAGTTGTGTGGGTCCAGGGGAGGGAA
>DUCW01000181.1:11192-11752 GCA_012959595.1 Gemmatimonadota bacterium | reverse complement strand
GGTTTGAGGTGGCGACCTCGTCTAGAGGATCATGACTCTATCTAGCTGTGCCGTGTCTGGTTGTACAGCTATCAAGATGCCATCCCATGAAGTTGTCAAGCATACCAAGGTATCCAGGCATGTGAGAGAAGGTAGCAATGTAGCCATGGTATCGCTTGTGGGTCTATGCCCTGGTGTCTGGGGCAATGGGCTCTATGTCCACTGAATCCTCCTCTGGCGTTTCAGCCTCCAGGCCTGAGTCGAGCTCCGCGAACATCTGAATGCTCTTTCGTATTTTGGCCATTGGAGTGTCGCTAGCCGTCTGGAATTTCTCATAGAAGTCCTGTCCCTCGCCTTTCTCATTCCAGTACGACACAGTACAGGTTACCAGGATCATTGGAATGTAGAACGCAACCTGCTGGCCCTCGACAGTAATGATCTCAGCCTTCTCCTCTAGGCCCATTTTTTCCTGGTCAGGGTATCTACGCGAGCCCAATGGGCGTGTCCGAATCTCTCGAGACACATATCGTCGATTCGTTCATTGAGCTTCTCACTCATAACTACTTCTCCTCAAGCTTCTG
>DUCW01000181.1:3628-11182 GCA_012959595.1 Gemmatimonadota bacterium | reverse complement strand
TATAGATTTACTATGGCTTTAGGTATTTTACCACCTCAAGCTTCTGAAAAAATTGTTAGTCTGTATCGTATATTTCCTGCACCGCAGTGAATAAAACTGAGTCACAATCACAGTAGCATGTAAAAAGTAGCGATCTAGTTAACTCTGTGCTTGAAGTAGTAACCGTGGTGCAAAACCTGCGGCGAAACTAGGTTGGTAAAATTGAACTGGACATTCTGTAACATCTTCATCAAATGTAAAAAAGGACTACCCGACAATGGTTAGACTCAACCCCAGATTGGCGTTATTGACTGTATGTTTTTTATTTGTGTCTTACAATCCAACCCCAACTAGGGCTCAGCAAGGATCAGCTGGCAAATCAACGACAACTCTGGAGGATGTCTTTGAGGTCAAGAATATAGGTGGTGTTGCTATGTCACCATCGGGCAATGAGGTCCTCTATACCCTTAATACCGTTGATCTCAAGGAAAACGACTCTGACACCAATATCTGGCTCGTCCGAAGATCTGAGATCGGTTGGGGTGATCCCATCCAATTAACCAATCACCCAGGAAACGATTCTAATCCTCAATGGCATCCAACTGGTAAGCGGTTCGCCTTTTTAGCAACGGGCAGAGAATCGGACGAATCCCAAAGCAAATCATCTTCATCTGCAAATACTAGCAATGCGTCAACCAATATGATCATGGAAATGAGCTTGTTAGGAGGGGAACCCTCACAACTTCTACAACACGAAACAAATATCTCCAGTTTCCAATGGTCGCCAGATGGAAGATACATAGGGTTCAGGGCTTCGGATTCCGAATCACAGGACAGGAAAACTCGAAAACAAAATGGTAGAGATGTGAACCTAGAAGATGAGCCAGGGAGCTATACCCATATCTGGCTTTCCGATTCATCCGAAGCCAGTGTGAAAAAGCTTACCGAAGGGACTAATTTTACTGTGACTGGGTTTAGTTGGAGTCCAGATAGTCGCCAGATAGTATTCTCGGGAACTCCTTCGGATCAGCCGTACGATTCTTGGCGAAGTGATGTGTATCTCTTAGATGTGAACGCTTCAACTAAAGAGTCCATTAAGCTGACGACCAACCCAGGTCCTGATTCTAACCCACAATGGTCTCCAGACGGTAATCACATCTTTTATATGGGACAACAGACGGATAATTACCAGGTCGCGATGAATCGGGTGTGGAAGATATCAGCTATGGGTGGACTACCTGAGGAAGTGTCACCAAAGGGTGATATACAACCAGCAAGGTACAAATTCACTGCTGATGGAACTGGAGCTTTTTTCGAAACAACCACGGGTACCACTCGAGGCTTATTTTATATCGATTTGGAAATTCGGAAGCCTATTCGGATCAGTCCTGACTCAGGGGTTCGGGGTAGTTTCAGTTTTTCCCAGAACAATGAGGTAGGGGTTTATGTCTTTGAGGATCCAACTAGCCCCGTAGAACTTTATCTGTCGAGTTTTGAAGACGGCCCGAATCCAAATATGAGTGAGAGCATGCAACTCACTAATCACAATAGTCACACCAAAATTTTCGCTGTCGGTAAAACGGAGACTATTCAATGGGAGAACAATGTCGATGGCAAAGAAGTGGAAGGTGTCCTTCTTTATCCCGCTGGATGGACAAAAAAAGACGGCCCGAGGGCAACTGTCGTCAAGATTCATGGCGGTCCCAGTGGCGTTTACGTAGAGAATTTTCAAGCCGCTTCTTCAGGAGCTGATGCACAGAGATATGCTGGTGATGGTTATTTCGTTTTACTACCGAACCCGAGAGGCTCTTCGGGCTATGGTGAAGCTGGACTTCAGTCTGTGGTGCAAGATTGGGGTGGACTGGATTTTCAGGATATCATGTCTGGAGTGGATCACCTTATCGCTGAGGGTTATGCTCATCCTGACTCATTGGGTGTGATGGGCTGGAGTTATGGTGGATTCATGACGGCTTGGGCAGTGACCCAGACTGACAGATTTAAAGCAGCCGTTGCTGGAGCCGCTATTACAGAAAATATTTCCATGTGGGGTACTCAAGATATTCAGCACGTTTTCGAAGCTTATTTTGGAGGCGGCCCCTATGAACCGGGGCTTTGGGAAGTTTATCAACGTTCTAATCCGTTGGCATTTGTCCAAAATGCATCAACACCAACGATGATTATTCATGGAGAGAATGACCCTCGAGTTCCTCCCAATCAAGCGCGCACCTTTTACAGAGGTCTGAGAGCAAATGGAGTAGAAACCAAGCTTGTGTGGTTACCCCGCACTGGCCACGGACCAAGAGAGCCCGGCTTGCAATTCGAGAGATCGTTGGCACAAAAGGAATGGATGGACCAGCATATACGAAAGGTCAGACCCATCACTTAAATCTGTGGAAGAGGTGAAATTGTGAATAGGCAAACGCTCCTGCAGTTGATTGGCTCAGCCAGCTTGTTTTTACTTTGCAAGCCGGCGTTAGCAGAAAAATTCCCTGCCGTTAGATACCTGATAAATGGTGAAGTGGCTCATTTGGACTCATATCAACGGCAGAATGGAATCGATGCTGTTCATTATACGTTTTCGATTACCGTTAACGACGTCAACGACGAGATTTTGGGAGAAGCCATTGTTGAACTGGAGTTCCAGGAAAATGGTATAAATGAATTGTTTTTAGATCTGACGTCGGTTGATGAAAATTCAAATGGAAAAGGCATGTCTGTGATCGGAGTCGATTCAGATGAAGAAGAATTACGTTTTAGACACCATGAAGATCGTCTTTATATAGAACTTAATAAGGCTTCACTGAAACATCAGCGAAAGAAGATCCGCATCTTCTATCGGGGTGTACCTGCTGATGGATTCTTGATAGCTGAAAACAGGTACGGAGAGAGGACATTCTTCAGTCGAAATTGGCCTGATAAAGCTAGACAGTGGCTCCCTATTATTGACCATCCATCGGATAAGGCGACTAGTGAATTTAAGGTGACTGCACCGGCGAAGTATCAGGTGGTGTCAAATGGTCTATTAAGAGAAGAAACAGACTTGGGAAGCGGCCTTAGAATGACTCACTGGCAACAATCTGTACCGATTGCATCTTGGCTGAATGCCGTAGGCGTTGCTCGGTTTACTTCCAGGTCTTTCGACACAGTGAGGAACATACCATTGCAGACGTGGGTTTATCCCCAAGACAGAGATAAGGGCATAGCGACCTTTGAGCTTCCTGTCAGGCAATCGATAGAATTGTTTGACAGTAAAGTAGGTCCTTATCCATACGAAAAACTGGCGAATGTAGAGGTCCCGCAAGGTGGAGGTATGGAACATGCGAGTGCCATATTTTATGGAGAAAATGCTGTCACGATGGGTCCGGCCAATCGATTGGTAGCTCATGAAATCGCACATCAATGGTTCGGTAATTCCGTGACCGAAAATGATTGGGACGATGTTTGGCTCAGCGAAGGGTTCGCTACTTATTTTGCTCTGCTTTATATGGAACACTACTCTGGAGTGGATGCTTTCGAGGAAGCTCTTCAAGATAGCCGTCAGTCCATTTTGACTGTAGACAGGGATAACCCTGGACAAACTGTCATACACCAAAACATCCAAGATCTCACCGCTATTTTTAACGGACTTCAGTATACGAAAGGGAGTTGGGTCCTCCACATGCTTCGTGGAGAAATAGGCACAGAAGAATTTTGGGAAGGCATCCAGTTATACTACAAGCGATTTCGTGACCGAAACGCCTCTACTGAGGATCTAAGGAAAGTAATGGAAGAGGTCTCTGCTGCTGACCTTGAATGGTTTTTTGAGCAATGGTTACGGAGATCTGGCTCACCAGCAGTAGTTGGATCTTGGCAATACAATGAGAGGACTAAACTCCTAACTCTACAATTAATTCAAACACAGGAAGAGGCTTCCTTCCAATTTTCTTTAGAGGTGGAGATAGTAGGACCGAAAGGGGGAGTTAATGTCTTGGATCGGGTTGATGTCAGAAAAAGGAATGAATCCTTTGAAATGTTTGTTGACTTCTTGCCCCAGCAAGTAATTTTGGATCCAAACACATGGCTATTAGGTACTACCGAGGTTACACCAAAGGGCACTAGTTGAGTCATTCCTGTTTGATTCGTGGAAAAGGTGTACTTTAAATAGGTTAATGATTAGGTGGGCCTAGGCTTGTGGGACCTCTTGCACTGCCCTCCCAGTCGGGGTCGGCGGCACCAATGAATGTTCCAGTATCAGGATCATATTGGATTCCGTGAATTCGCCCGAATGATCCGGACCTAGAAATCTCTGATATGTTTAATCCCAGGTCTCGCATTTGTGATAATTCGTGGAAAGTCCAGCCTATGTCGGGACTTGTCTCTGCACTCAAAAACCGAGGGGAGTACCTTCTCTCTGCACCGGCTCGATCAGGTGCCACTCGAGGTTCTAACAAGGCCTGAGGTAGCTCCATATCAAAATCGATCACCCTGGAGATGGTGTTAACTACAGCTGGTGGAATTCGTGCACCTCCTGCGGCCCCTAAGACCAGAATGACTTCACCGTCTTTTAGTACCATGAAAGGTGAAATATTCGATCGTGCCCTCTCTCCAGGGTAGCAACAGTCCCGCAAATAACCACCAAGTGTTGATGCATACAGAAATCCAAGGCCTGGCGTGACAACCTTAGAGCCCATGATTGGCCCAAGAGTTTGAGTCAACGAAACGAACATACCATCGACATCGGATACAGAGAAATGTGTGGTGTGATTGATCGGGATACCGTCGATTTGTCGGCCAGAAAAATTGGTGATATCTGGATCCAAGTTTTGCACAGGCGTTGAAATGAGTTCAGCTCGAGACGTAGCCAAGTCCCTTGAAGTGACTCGGGTGGAGGCAGAGTCACTACCGAGGTTCCCCAGTTCGTCCAATGCATAACCTAAAGCTTGTCCGATCACTCCGAACCATTCTGCTTCAGTCATGGAATGGGGGTCGAAGTGCTCCATAATTTGTAACGCGTGTATGGTCATGGCTCCAGCTGAGGGTATGTCTATTCCAATAAGTTCGTATCCTCTGTATTCACCTCTGACAATCTTTCCTTCTTCAGCTTTGTAGTTGGCAAGAGCTTCGAGGTCGATGCTACTGCCATGTGCCTCAAGGTCTGCAACCATGATTTCAGACAGCGGGCCATCGTAGAAGGCATCTCTGCCTCCCGCGGCAATTATTCTAAGTGTTTTTCCATAGTCCCTTTGAACCAGAAGGTCTCCTGGAGAATAGCTAGATCCATCACTTTTTAAATAAGCTCTAGAACTCCCAGGAAATTCGAGTAGTTGATCTCTGGAGTTCGCTTGCCTTGTAGCGTCGCCAGGAAGAACACGGAATCCCTCTTCGGCATATCGGATTGCCGGTTGCATTAGAGTTTCTAGTGGTAAAGAACCAAAATCGTCATGGAGTCTGAGGAGTCCCGCAGGTACTCCAGGAATGCCGATGACGTCATAACCGTAACTGGCTTGAGGGGCTGTTTCTGGATCATATCCGGATGGTGCCTGGGTAGTCCCGTCTATGCCATAAAATTCTCCGTCGGGAGTACGGATGAGTATTTGATTACGGCCTCCAATACTATTCATGGTTGGTTCCACGATCGTTATAGCGAAACCAGTGGCGACTGCCGCATCAGCCGCATTGCCACCCATCTCGAGAATCCTGACTCCCACTTCTGTTGCGAGAGGATGTGCCGTAGAAATCATTCCTAAATCGGACCGACCAGATTGGCGGGTACTTTGGGCCAAAGAATTACTTGCTGTCAAAGATGAAAGGAGCATAGGAACTACCAAAATGAATAAACGGGTTCTAACGATCATCGGCTTCCTCTCTAAAAAATAAGTTAGAGCTACAGTGAGCATTCCAAATATCATCTAAAACAAGGCACCAATCAGTATGAAGCATAAGCCCAAACTCTGACCTGATTCGATGATACCTCAAAATAATATGGTCTAAGATGGCTGATGACCATACAGGGAAGTGTTATATTCAATTTCAGAATAACCTTTGTTTCTAGAGTGCAGATTTGGCACGAAATGACAGTAACAGTGGAAAAAGAGAGAGATATTGGATTGATTGGTCAAGTACCACGGTCAGCTATCGTGATTGTACTAGCCCTGGTTTTGTCGGCCATTGTGTTTGTGGCAAGAAGTCTACAGAGTCCGGAGATATCTTGGTTCCCGGTATCGGAAACAATCCCGAATGAAGTGGGATTGGAATTGGTGGGTCCTATAGAATACACCATAGATGCCAGGGCAGAACAACCAGTGTTTTTCGATTTTTCTAGCGGATCGATGGTTGCTGCTCCCAGTTCAAATGGTTGGGATTTGGAAATCAATAGATTCAATATTAAGAGTAATGGTGGAGCAGGATTCACGGGAAATGGTGGAATCTTAGATTTGGGTGCAGTGGCGTTTGATTCAATTCGACTTGTTCCAAACCAAGGATACGTACAAAACAGTAGGGAGCGTGATTTTACTAATCCTGAGATGGATCATTGGTATAACTACAGCTGGATCAATCACCTCTTAACTTCGAAGCCAAACATTTTTGCTGTTCGCACTGCAGACTCCCGATATGCGTTCCTGGAGATCCTCAGCTACTACTGTGCGGGAGCTCAAGCAGGATGCTTGACTTTTCGTTATTTCTACCAAGGGGATGGCAGCCCTTTATTCTAGTATGGTCAGTGGAATTAATAGACATCTGATGACCACAAGGCTTTTATGTTAGAAAAACAAGATCTACTAAAAGCTTTAAAGATGATAAGGACGTTTTTCCCTGAGACGCCAATGATCTTTAACCATAGTTTGAGTGAATGCCTTGGTAGGCCCACCTATTTGAAGCTAGAAAACCTTCAAACTACGGGCTCTTTTAAGATTCGAGGAGCAATGAATTGCATAGGCAATCTTGGCCCCGAACAACGTTTACAGGGTGTAGTCACATGCTCAAGTGGCAATCATGGCCTTGCTGTGGCGACCGTTGCCCAGATGCTGGGGATAACTGCCACCATTTGCGTACCTAATTGGATCGATCCATTAAAACTCAGTGCCATGAAATCAAAAGGAGCTGAAATAATCGTAAGAGGAGAAACCTACGATGAAGCTGAACAGATTTCCCGTGGGCTAGCAAAACACAAAGGACTCATCTACGTACATCCTTTTGATGATTTGAAAGTTATAGCTGGACAAGGTACAGTGGCCTTAGAGATTCTATCTCAGCTTCCTCAAGTCGGAGATGTTCTAGTACCACTGTCGGGAGGAGGTTTGGCGGGCGGAGTGGGTTGGGTTTTAAAGGAATTTTCTTCCCAAACCAATGTAATAGCGGTGTCAGCCGAACGGGCTTCTGTGATGTTGACGAGTCTGCGGGAAAAAAAGCCGGTTAAAATGGAGGAGGAGAGTACCGTAGCCAATGCTCTCTCTGGTGGAATTGATTTGGACAACAGATACACCTTTAAGCTTATTGATGATACTGTGGATCAACACTTAGTGGTAAATGAAGATATGATCCTGGATGCAATGGATTATGCTTTGAGAGAGCTACATCTAGTGGTTGAAGGCGGCG
>DUCW01000181.1:1549-3615 GCA_012959595.1 Gemmatimonadota bacterium | reverse complement strand
AGCTCTCCTTCGAGGAATGTTGGACACCGAAAGCTCATCTCTTCCAGTGGTAGCGGTGATTAGTGGCGGAAACGTAGCGACGAAACAACTGCTAGCTATATCCGATGTATTGGAATCTTTGAGTAAAGAGAAATCTTAAATGTCTGAGGAAGATTTGGGACCAAGGCCCGGTAAGGTAGAAATTTCGAAAAAATGGGTGGTGTTTCAAAAGGAATTAGAATTCTTCTTAGTCAAGTAGAAGAATCCGATCAAGAACTTATTGCCTCATGCCATCGACTTCTGGAATCATTGATCGCAGGACAAGTGGATGAAACTGCGGAATTGATTTATAGACTGGGAGAATCTTTACAGGATGGCGACGACGAGTCGCTTCCATCTACCGAAGAAGTATTCAGGGCAAACTGTCCTAGGGAACATTCTCAGGTTTTCATTAAGTTGAATATTAAATTGACCCATCCGATTATCAAAAGTGTGCCACCGATAGGAGTTAACATTCCTACCCAGCGCTGTTCTGTCGCGATTAAAATATAAAGGCTTCCAGAAAAAAGTATTGTCCCCGCTAAGAACAGCCATCCAGAAGTAGGAGCCATAACGGACGGCCATTTCCCTAGTGCATAAGTTACAAAAAATAAGGCAAAAGCGTGATACATTTGGTACTTAACTGCAGTTTCTAGCGTAACCAGTGAAATTGAAGGGAGGCGAGATTGTAAGAAGTGGGCCCCGAAAGCACCTATAGCAACCGCTGTTAAAGCAAAGAGACATCCTGTTAAAGCAAAAATACGTTCCATGATGATACTCCAGGTTTAGTTGATTAGCACTGTCTTGACTGAAGCAATTCCAATCCGAAAGCTCCAGTGAAGATCTATAAAGCTATCATTTGCATATGAGATTTGTCAGTACTGGTGGCGCTACGGTTCAGGGCCTTGTAAGCTCCCCCAATGCAATCGAGCGAGATAGATAATTTAACGACTAATAGAAAATTTCGAAAAAGTGCCAAGCAAGTGGCTTTGGCGGTTGGGGTAGCCCATCTACTGAACGATGCTTACGCCTCTTTTCTACATCCTTTGCTACCTAGGTTGATGGATAAGTTTGGTTTATCTATTACCTTGGCCGCTGCATTGGCTATGATTTTTTCCTTGTCTTCATCGATCATGCAACCGTTGGCAGGATACCTTGCTGATCGTTTTGGGCGAAAAATGTTTGTGATAGCTGGCCCCTTAATATCAGGAATGTTCCTTTCTTTGATTGGAATTGTGCCGAGTCTTTCGATGTTGTTATTAATCCTCATGATGGGAGGGATCGGTAGTGCAGTTTTCCATCCTCCGGGAGCCGCGATGTCGGCGAGAGCTGAGGAGGGGAAGGGTAGTGGCCTAAGAATGTCTTTTTTTTCCTGTTGTGGCAGCCTTGGTTATGCCGTAGGGCCACTATTCATTGTTTTCTTAGTCACCACCGTAGGTCTGGAGAACATGTGGTTGGCCTTTCTTCCAGCAATCCTACTTGCTATCATCCTTGTTTGGGTTTTGCCGGCGGATGGTGCTAAGGCGTCGAGCTTTGATCCACCGAGCCTCGTTGGAGTGCTTGTTGGCTTAAAAGGGCCCCTTGGGGTGGTGTTTCTTATCAGTGCCTTAGGTGCCTTCGTGCAGAGAGTCTTTATGACCTTATCGCCCATTATTTCTTTTCAATCAGGCGTTTCGGAAACCATCGGAGCGGTGACTTTAAGTATCTATTTAGGTGCACAGGCTGTCGGGAGCCTCTTTAGCGGTTGGCTAACAGACAGAGTTGATCGAGCACATTTATTGGCCTGGCTCACTGGCTTATCAGTACCGACTCACATGTTAGCCTTGTGGATGCCCCAAGGATCGGGAGGAGCTTTTTTCTTCGCGGCATGTTCTGGATTTCTTAATATGGCCCTTTTGCCTCCTATAGTTGTAATGGCTCAAGAAATAGTGCCAGAAAGTGCTGCTATGGGATCGGCAGTTGTCATGGGACTAGCATGGGCTACTGGGTCGGTAGGATTGTTGGGAACAGGAATTATGGGAGACATGTGGGGGCCGCAAATGGCAGGA
>DUCW01000181.1:0-1399 GCA_012959595.1 Gemmatimonadota bacterium | reverse complement strand
ACTGAATAAGTTGATCAAGACTGCAAAGGTCACCGGATTCAAAAAAAAATCTGTCATATACAATCAGGGTGAAGAATCCACATACATTTGTATACCACGTTCGGGTCATGTGCGCTTGACTGTTCCTCATGAACGTTTTGCTTCGGGAAAAACCTTGGCGATTCTTGGACCAAACGAGCTTTTCGGAACGGAAGCAGTCAATGTAGGGAATGAGCGACTCTACACAGCCATAGCAGGATCTGACTGCGAGATATATATGTTAAAATCCGGTAAAATGATGATGGCACTGAGGAAGTCTCCAGCAACCCTAAGGGCTCTCTTGGCGAGTCAAGCTGAAGACGTTGCCGTTGTAAGGGCTATAGTTGGTCATTCTTGGGCTTCTTCTAGATCCAAAGTTGCTCACGTTTTGCTTGAGTTGGGATGTCGCCTTGGACACGACAATGGCCGTCGCATTCACTTGGGACACTGGTTTACGCATCAAGAAATAGCAGATTTGGCTGGGGTCCACAGGTCTACCGTTACGACTGCAATTAACGATTGGATATATCAGGGTGTACTAAGACAATCCTTGAAGAATTTAGTGATTAACAAGCCAGGAGCTCTAAGAAAAGCAGGATTAAGTAATACTGGAAATGTGTTCAGGAGGAGAATAGTTTCGAGCCCACTTAAGTTCTAGGCCGTTGACCTTAATTTTTAGTGAATATAGTTTTTTGTGTCTCAAGCAAGGTTTGTACATATGAGTAAAAATACTAGACGTCCCACAAACTCGCCAAATGAGCAAGCGGTTGACCCTTTGGCGAGAGAGGACAGGTTCCTCGTTTCGGTTGTTAATTTGTCTGCATGGATCCGTAAAAATAGAGACCTAGCCATGATCGGATCAATTTGTTGCGTCCTTGGGATACTTGCATTGATGTACTATTGGAATTTTAAAACTGATCAAGTTAACCAGGCCGCTACCAGGTTACAGGCTATACACGAGACTGTATCCATATCTGCTCTGGAAGATGCGAAATCTCAACTCTCCACTTTTATAGATAGATTCAGTGGAACTGATCAGGCAACGGAAGCCGTAGTGTTACTTGGGAGACTTCATTTGGAAGCTGGAGATTTTTTGGTTGCCATAAGCGTTCTTGAAGGAGCTAATTTGTCGATGGATACTCCTAGTGGTGTTCAGGCGAATTCGCTGTTAGCCCGAGCTTTTGAGTCACAAGGTCGCTGGCCTGACGCGGAAACTCAGTATTTAAAAGTTGCCTCAGGGTCAGAATTAGAATTTGAAGTCAGAGAAGCACTAGAAGGTGCTGCGAGGGCAAGGGTGAGACAGAGAGATTTCGGGGGTGCAGTGGCCCTGTATGAGCAGATACTCGAGGGATTAGAGGATGTGGATCCGCGAAAAGGATCC
>DUCW01000180.1 GCA_012959595.1 Gemmatimonadota bacterium | reverse complement strand
TTCTTGCGCGACACGCAACAAAAACATGCATTTTTACAGCCAGCTCGTGTCACGCCAGTAGCTTTGAGGTCCTGGAGAGCCCTCTTGATTGCATTTTTAACTGTTTGTTTATCAGCATCTGACATTGCTGGCAGAATTTGTGAAATGAGCTGCTTGACTAACGGCAGACCTTCTGGATGTGTTTTCATCAAACCAACTCTATAAATTCTCAGTAATTTGAAATCAATTCTCTTACATAAATCATTTTCCATCTCTTTGGGCCATGTTTTATTAAACAAACACAGCAGAACCAACGTGTCTCTAAAATTATTCCAAGCCGGCTCATCATCGATCGGTGTTCCCGACATCATCATACGTCGAATTGATTCAAACTCCATGGCGTCATGAGTCCCAATCAGTTTGGGGTTAGCTAGATTTATTGACAAATCATTCTGTAGTTCGGGCCATTCCGCTAGAGGTCTCAGGAAAAAAGGACCATCTGGTCTTGCTTCATCCAATTGTCTCCCTAGCTCTGTGCAGGCATCGTTCCACAAATCCTCCATTTCGTCTTCATTCATGCCGTCTGGAGGAGCGATAGGTGGAGGATTGTCTGGAAAGACCCACTGATCAAGCGGATCTTTTTTCTTTTTCTTTTTGAGATCATCGTGTCTCTGACAGGCCTCCCAAACCCAGGCACATAGTTGGAGAAATTTATTGGCATCCATGTTCCAAATATCTCTATGTAATTCAGTTATGTATTCGTTTATTCTGTTCATCATCTGAGCGTCTAAAACAATCAAATATGGTTGTAGACGATTTCTAAATTCTCCCCATTGCTGGTCGTTGAGCGGACCAATACTAGCTTGAAACAGCCAGTAAAGCAGCCACTCACAGGGGTCATTAGGTGGAGTGTCTTCAACACCTCTACAGGCCCTAAATAGGACATATTTAACTATCTCTAGATGTGGATCGAATACAGGTGTAGTACCGTCTTGCCAATTAGAGAGAACGTGACCTATTGTTCTGGCACGTAACGAACCTAATCTCACAGAATAGAGTGTGAATAAAATCTGCAGCTCTCTGTAGTCATCAGCAGATAAACGCTCGGGAAGTTTAAACATATCCAGTAGAGCCAGTAGATACAGACAATCATCTTTCTTACCTTTCTTCTTATCCTTATCTGGCTTATCTTTATCTTTGTCTTTCTTCTTCTTTTTACCTGTGCATGCTTCCCAAACCCACGCACACAGTTGCATCCACTTATGATAAGCAAAGGCTCTTCCCTGCTTTTTCAGCTCTTCACTTAACTCCCAAATTGGTCTAGCAACATCTTCTCCCAAAACAGATGTATAGGGGGTCAGTAGTTTGTCGTATTCGTCCCACTCCCCCTGTGATAATCCGGAATCATATCCTTCGTAAAGAAAGAACATTAACAGATCGCATTCGTCCGTAGGTTTCTCACGAAGACCACCGTTACATGCCCAATCCAACAGTTGTATAGTGAACTGCATCTGTCCAGGATTGATAGACAATCCTGTCTGCCATTCATGGATCATATCTTTAACAAGCTTGGCTCTCTGAGGACCAAGTGTTTGTGGGGTGGCATACTTCACCAATAAAAGTCGCAATTCTTCCCAACGATTAACTGGCTGTAACTTAGGAATATTGATGCCATTAGATAATTTATGTAGCAATTCGGCCATCCTCGCACAATCTTCTGTTTCTAGAAACCCACCGTCTGGATCTTCAGCCATGCATAGTTCATATATTTCGTCTCGCATAACTACATAAACATCCTCTCGATCTATTCCGAAGTTGTCGAGAAAAAAACCAATCACATCAGTTAGTTTTCGAGTGTCCCCATCTGGAAATTGTACATCTAAGTTCAGATCATCACCGATATCCTGAAGAATCTTCCACATTGCAGTCATCTCCTTGACATCAAGGCTGAACTTCTGCTGATAATCCATGTATTCCATAAGAATATTACACTCATCCGTTTCAGTTATTTTGAGATTACTATGATACCTCTTGTCAATACAGAAATCTGTTAGGATGTGTTTAAGGTGGCTAAACTTTGTCGTTTTTAACGGCTTTCCATCCTCGAATAACCAACGCAGTCTTTGGTCTACAAATGAATGTAGGAATATATCGTCTGCTTCTATTTCAGGCAAGAGTTCGTTTTTTAGGAAATCTCTCATCTCTCTCTGTTCCGTTTTTGTTACTCTCTGCCCGTTCTGTTTCTTATCCAAAACTTGAACCATCCAATCGCATCTACTATCATTCCGTGGAAAAGGTTTTCTAGGTCTCGTCTTGCCCCTGGTAAAAGTCCACCGATCTTGTTCTCGTGGTGGTTGTGGAGGAACAACTCGATCTATTTTTGTCTTATCATCTACTAGCTGATGAAACCTGTCTTGTGGTTGTCTATCAGGGAGACGAACTTTGTCATCTACTAGCTGCCTAAAGCTGGGACCTGGAGGCCCAGGTGGTCCTCTTCCACCACCAGAAAATCCAGCAGTACCCATACCCAT
>DUCW01000179.1:1278-2522 GCA_012959595.1 Gemmatimonadota bacterium | reverse complement strand
CCAGAGATCGAGGAAATTAATCGAAGACGTGCTTTGGCACGTGAGATGGGAGGACCCGATCGCGTAGCGCAACAGCATTCATTAGGAAAACTTACAGTTCGAGAGCGCATAGAAGAACTAGTAGATTCAGGGAGTTTTCTCGAGAGGGGAATTCTCGGTGGAGTCGGCACGTACGACGAGGAAGAAAACTTAGTCGATTTTGTTCCCAAATCAACAGTATTTGGAATTGCGAAAATAGATGAGCGGCCGGTATCAGTCACAGGTCAGGACTTCACGGCAAGGCCGGGGAGTGGGAGCACGGGCGCGAGTGGAACCACTGTAACTGGAGGACCACGTACGATATCGGCGGAACACATATCCCATGAGATGAAAATACCCTTTATCCGTCTTATCGACGGGTTCGGAGCAGATATCCGTGCAGTGGGACAAAAGAATAGGACCTATATACCAAATGGGAATTGGAAATTAGAACACGAGCTGCTCTCTGAAGTACCGATCGTCGCAGCGGCCTTAGGCGCCGTCGCAGGGCTCCCCGCAGCCTGGGTTCCGGCTTCGCATTTCTCAGTAATGATTAAAGGTAAAACTCAGGTATTCGCGGCTGGGCCGCCTGTCGTCAAACGGGCAATCGGCCTAGACATTCCTAAGGAAGATCTTGGGGGATTCCGACAACATTCACGGACAAGTGGAGTCGTCAATAATGAAGCGGAGGACGAAGTCGACGCCCTACAGCAAATCCGAAGATTTCTTTCATATCTGCCTACAAATGTCTGGGAGCTCCCACCATTTGGGGATGAAAGTGACCCACGAGATCGAAAAGCTCAGGAACTACGTTCTATTATTCCTCGCGATCGAAATCGAGGCTATAACCCAAGAGAACTAATTTCGTTTGTGATGGACCGAAACTCAACCTTTGAGCTCAGCAGATACTATGGTGGTTCTCAAATCACTATGTTCGCCCGACTTAACGGTCGACCAGTTGGGATAATTGCCAATGACCCAATGGTCCATGGTGGAGCTCAGGATGCTTCTGCGGCAAGAAAAATAGAAAAATTCGTAGATACCTGTGACACATTCCATCTCCCAATAATTAATTTTTCTGACCAGCCGGGCTTTATGATCGGCCCCGCAGCAGAAGCCGCCGGCACCCTGAGAGCAGGGGTACGAACGGCGGTGGCAATAGGACAGGCGACTGTTCCGTGGGCGACAGTCATAGTGCGAAGGGTCTATGGAGTTGCAGGAGGGGC
>DUCW01000179.1:0-1193 GCA_012959595.1 Gemmatimonadota bacterium | reverse complement strand
CCGCGTACAGACGGGAAATAGAAGCAGCTGACGATCCGGAGGCATACCGAGAAGAACTTGAGGAAAAACTTATTGCTATTCGAGCCCCTTGGCGTACTGCGGAAGATTTGGATGTAGAGGATATCATTGACCCTGCTGATACTCGCCCCATGCTTTCAGACTGGTTAGATGTTGCTTACAAAGCAAACGAAAGGTTGGTCGGTCCTAAATCAAGAGGCATGCGTCCGTAGCACACTAATCTTCCGCCAATTTCGGAAGGACTTCAGTGGCAAGGAGCTCTAAATATTTGACAACTTTTTCATGATCTCTACCAGGTGGTATTCGTAAAATAGTGCCATTGATCGGCACCTCAGCCTGTCGGCGACGATAAAAGTCTACTGCTTGCTCAGGATTCCCCACAAAAGGCCCCGAAAGATCTGATATCGAGCGCATTTCCTCAGGAGTAGTGGCTGGTTCGTGCCTCTTATCCACCGGGACATTATCTGCATCAGCCGCGGCAGCTCCCCATTCAGCATATTTTGAATAGGAATAGAAAATATGTTCGCGTACATCTTCCCAGCCCTGCTCAGAGTCTTCGCTCACCCAAAAATCGCGACTATCAAATACTGGTATCGAACCTGGATCACGACCATACTTCTTCATGGCCAGAGTAAACTGGTCGTACACACCAGCACCTCCAACATAGTGAAAGCCATCAGCTTCTCTCGCTACACGCTCAATTGCCGCCCCGCGCGAAGCACCCAACCAGATAGGTGGATGAGGTTTTTGAATCGGCTTAGGTTGCACAGCCGCGCCTTTAACAGTAAAACGTTTGCCTTCAAAATCAAACTTTTCCTCTGTCCAACATCGTTTAATTATTTCGAGACCTTCGTTCATCAATGATGGTCTATTCTTTCGATTCACTCCAAAAATAGGATACTCCTCTGGCACGTATCCAACGGCCATGCCTAAGATAAATCGCCCGTTAGATAAAATATCGACTACTGCAGCATCCTCCGCTACACGAACAGGATGATGCATTGGTAAGAGTAGAAGGCGTGTTCCAATAGTTATAGTGCTGGTCTTTACTGCCGCTGCTCCAGCCATCACCAAAGTTGACGGACAATAACCATCTTCTGCACTGTGATGCTCTGACATCCACACGCTGTCAAAGCCAAGTTTCTCAGCTATTTGAATTTGTTCTAGCGTCTCTT
>DUCW01000178.1 GCA_012959595.1 Gemmatimonadota bacterium | reverse complement strand
CCGATTTGAGCTAGCAGCTTGCGGGCGACTCACAAATACAGCTAAAGCGTTGGAGGTTCTCCATTCCGTGGGGCCACCAATGTCAACATTGGATACGGAAATAGGAGAAATATCATGAGTACTGAAACCGTCCCCCAAACCACTGAACAGTTTTTCCATCCAGTCGAGCACCGAATTCTGTCCGAATACTTCGGAGTTGAACCACCGGACTGCGCGCGTTCAGTAAGCGTAGAGCAGCAGCTTACGACATACAGTCGGCATTTCATATCGCTAAAGCCGGATGAGTCCACTGACCCGACCGGTAACGATAATGCCGTGGCGCGACTTCTGCTGCATGGTATTCAGGCCAGACTGCCGCAGTGGGCGTCGATTCATCTGACGACCGGCGAGATAAACTTCGGTCGGGACCTAGAAGGACCAAAAGAGAAACACATTTCCCTTCTGCCTCAAAGTGCCTTCGGCATAAATTGGGCTGATTCTGCCCCAGGAATTTCCTGGCCCGAGGAGTACTACGTTACGTTTGTACCCTACTATGATCGGTATGTCGTAACCAGGTCTCAAGACAGTCCCGACACGTATGGATACTGCGACCTTCCAATAGACCATTTTGGCAAGGATGTGCCACTGGTTGAGGGTATCAAAAGCGTCATTTGCGCTGACTGGCAAGAACAGCGAGGAAACGATCAGGCGCGCTGGGTGGAGTGTTGGTCGTCTGGCTCGCCGATAGGTTTCGCTGTACCCGACCGCTGGGCTGACGAGGTCTGGTATGACCCTGCCCGCATACTCACGAATCTGCTCGAAGACAATGCGGATACAAGCAGCACTCGATCCGATGTTCTTTCTCAGAAAGAGCAGGAGGCTATCAGGGAATCTATTGAATATCTGCCTGACTACTCTGACTGTTATTAGTTGCAAATTGACCTCAACAAGGAGAATCGAACAATGAAAATATATTGCCCAAAATGTGAGTGGAGTCCACAGCCTGACAACCGCTGGCAATGTAACTGCCGCCACGTCTGGAACACTTTCGATACAGCAGCGTGCTGCCCCAGTTGCGGAAAGCAGCACATCGATACTCAGTGTCTCTCCTGTAAGCGATTTTCCCCTCATGACGATTGGTACTACTTCAGAGATATATCGCCTGAGGAACTTCGTGTGACGCTCTGCAAAGACTTTGTTACGCAAATCGAGCCCGACGCGGGAAAAGGAGAGAGCTAGATGATTAAGTTGCATTTACTAAACATACTGACCGAACATGTCGGCCAGACCAGAGGTCTGATGTACAAAAGGCAACTACCTCCAAACACGGGCATGCTGTTTGTATATGACCAGCCGCTATATTTGGGGTTCTGGATGAAGAATACATCGATACCATTGGACCTGATTTTTATCGGTCCGGACAACCGGATTAACGAAATTACTTCGCTCGAACCGTTTAGTTTAGAAAGGGTGGAGTCCAGGTTTCCGTCAGTGATGGCACTCGAGACAAATCGCGGTACCGCCGATCGTCTTGGCATCACGGTGGGAGATATTGTATCCGTGGATGAAGTATGGTCGTTGCTCGTCGTCGAGAAATATGAAGATGTCGAACTGTCTATTGGGTAGTTACAGCGAGTGATTACAGCGTCGCCGATTTGAGCTCAACAGCTTGCGGGCGACTCACAAATACAGCTAAAGCGTTGGAGGTTCTCCTTTCCGTGGGGCCACCAATGTCAACATTGGAAACGCAAAATAGGAGAAATATCATGAGTGACTGTTTTCAGCTCATACTTGGGCCGCCGGCCTACAAGGAATTGTGCGCGGAATTCTATGCACACCAGGAGAACCGGGAAGGAGACACCCCGTGGAAACTGCACGAACAGTTCGTGGCGGACTCTCTTTTCGGTCACGACGCTGACGAACCGAGTTTCGTCGAGAAAGTTTATCTGCTGAAGTTCGGCCAGAGGATAACCATCCTCGATCACAGACTCGCCATGGGTTTTCACCGAGGATACTGGGTACTCCCCATACTTATTCCTGCGGACGGTGTGTATGACGAGTTCGGTCACCCGCTCGACTGGACCGGGAACAATCCGAACTGGAACCGAATCGGGAACATTGTACACCGCATTCTTGACCGGGAATGGATTTTCTGTCTGAGTCCGTCGATTGATACGGAGGTCGAAGCATGAGGATTCACTGTCCGAAGTGTGATTGGAAGCCGATGAGACCCAGGGGGATATCATGATAGATGAACTCTTGCGCGCGCATACATGCGTCGACTCCTCAAGCGTTGAGTATGAGGATATCTGGAACAAAGCTGAATTCCAAATACACTATGTGGATGTGAAAGGTTGGATTCACTGGAGCCGGCATTTTGGAGTCATTCGAATTTATCAGGACGAGAAGATCAACGCAGGTTTGCCACCGTACGCTCTATTTTTTCTGTCGTCTTCCGCCTATGCATGGCTTTATCCTAATCTTGAAACAGCAAACATCTTGGCTTCATGGGCTGCTTCGCGTTTTGATATGAACGGGGAGTGGCCAGGGCCACTGCCTCCTGAAAGACA
>DUCW01000177.1:10520-15218 GCA_012959595.1 Gemmatimonadota bacterium | reverse complement strand
AGGTCAAATACCAAACCACCTATTCAACCTAGACGGATTGCGACTAACTTTAATGAACCATTCACTAAATAAAGAAGGAACCTGAGAATTATGGATCAGCTAGATGTAATGAAATGTGAGGCTTGCCGAGTAGGAGCACCACAAGTAGGAAAAGAAGAAGCCGAGAAACTCTTAAATCAAATCCCACAATGGTCTCTAATCAAAAGAGAAAATATAGACAGACTGGAACGCACTTTCGACTTTGCTAATTTTATCGAAGCAATGCAATTCACTAACCTGATTGCAGAAGTAGCCGAACTAGATGGACACCACCCTGCTATCCTTACGGAATGGGGCAGTGTCACTGTGACCTGGTGGACTCATAAAATCTTAGGGTTACACCAAAATGATTTTATCATGGCAGCTAAAACTGATAAAATATTTTTGAGATAAAGTAACCCTAGTAAAGATCCTTTTGGCTGCTCTCACGAACCCTTTCCACCAGAAAAGCAACTCGATCTGGGTCTGTATTTTTGTCTATTCCGTGACCTAGGTTGAAAATATGCCCAGGCCCCGGTCCACCTTCTCTCAAAACATTGTCGATTCTGGATCCAAGATCCTCTTTTGATGAGAAAAGTGCCATAGGATCCAGGTTTCCTTGTACAGCAACGTCCGACCCTAAGACATGTCGGGCAACTGACAAAGAGGTCCTCCAATCTATCCCCACAACGTCTGCACCACTGTCTTTAACAGTTTCAAGAAGTGTAGCCCCTTGGTTTGGAAAATAGATTAATGGAATATCGAGGTGGCCCAGAGATTTAATGATTCTACAAACTGATGGATAAGCAAAAGCTTTATAATCTTCGTCAGCCAACAGCCCCGCCCAGGAGTCAAAAATCATCAAAGCCTGTGCACCTGCCTGAGCTTGTCCTCGCAAATATTCAATCATCACATCTGTAAGCTTTTCAAGAATCATTCGCGACAACTGAGGTTCAGCGAAAAGAAAACTTTTAGCTTGAGAAAAAGTCTTGGATCCCTGCCCTTCTACCAGGTAGCAAAACAAAGTAAATGGAGCTCCTGCAAAGCCTATCAGAGGAACGGAAACAGGGAGTTCTTTCTGGATGATCTTTATTGCTTCAGCAACGAATGGAGCATTCTCGTTCAGGTCAGGGATCCTTAGGGCATCAATTTGTGAAGCCGTTCTGAGTGGGTTCGTTACTACTGGTCCAGGATTAAACTCCATTTTTACCCCCATACCCTCTACTGGAGTCATGATGTCACTGAACAATATAGCTGCATCAATTCCGAAACGACGGACTGGCTGCAGTGTCACTTCAGCAGCGAGTTCTGGGGTTTTAGTAAGAGTAAGAAAATCAACTTGAGAACGAATTTTTCTATACTCTGGAAGATATCGTCCAGCCTGTCGCATTATCCAAACTGGAGTGCGACTGGTAGGCTTACACCAACAAGCAGAAAGAAACAGAGGCTCAGTTTCTAAATTCGAAGATTTATTCAACTCCCAGAGCTTCCCTTGAGTTTTCGGGCAACCTCTTTGGCAAAATAAGTTATGATCAGATCGGCCCCCGCCCTCTTAATCGACAACAAACTTTCTGTCATGACCCCTTCCTGATCCAACCAACCATTTTGCCCTGCTGCTTTAATCATAGAGTACTCCCCTGACACCTGATACGCAGCAGTAGGGACTCCAAAGTTTTCTTTGACTCTCCATAGAACATCCAGATAAGAACCAGCTGGTTTTACTATTATAATATCTGCTCCTTCTGCTATGTCTTGATCAACCTCACGCATGGCTTCATCAACATTCGAGGGATCCATCTGATAGCTTTTTCTATCTCCATGTGAAGGACAGGAGTTCGCTATGTCCCTAAACGGACCATAATAGGATGAAGAGTATTTAGCTGCATAGGAAATTATAGGAACTAGCGAGTGTTGATTGTTGTCTAATACCTCACGGATAGCTCCTACTCTACCATCCATCATGTCACTTGGTGCTACTGCGTCAGCTCCAGCATTCGCATACGTCAGTGCCATTTTTGACAGTATAGGTAGGGTCGCATCGTTATCAATTTCACCGTTTGTTCCTAGTACGCCACAATGTCCGTGATCCGTATATTCACAAAGACAAACATCGGCCCAAACCAAAAGGTCGGGACATGCTGCCTTGATAGCCTTAATCGCCATAGGAATGATCCCTTCCGGATCATAACCTGGAGAGGCGAGGTCATCCTTCGTACTCTCATCCGGTACTCCGAAAATCAAAACGGCTGGGATGCCGAGGTCAGCGGCCTCCCTAGCTTCTTCGACCACTTGATCAATCGACAACTGGTAGATGCCTGGCATGCTTTCTATGGAATTTCTGACGCCCGTTCCATCCGTCACAAACATAGGATAAACCAGATCGTCCACAGACAATCTGGTTTCTCTCACAGCACGTCGCCAAGTCTCATTTTGTCTCAGCCTATGATGACGATAGTCTGGAAGCTCCATTCCAATACCTTTTGTCCGTGTTGAGGTCCCGAATGTAGTCCACCTGAAGAGCCTGCGCTAAAAATCCCTCAATCAAACTAGCCTATTAAAATACATCTGTTGCTGTCTTCATACCAAGCCCCAACATGCTTTCCTGTATACTGAGAGCACTCACACCATCGGTTCTTGTCGACTCTTATAAGAATCCAATAATAGAGGAATTCAGCGAAGTCCACCCTCTTCGGACATTTGTATCACGTACTCCGCTATTTCCTGATGGGTAGCAAACCAGACATTTTCATCTTTCTGTTTTATGTACCCGATTAACTCTTTCAAGATCAAAATTCTAGACCGATGCCCAATCACATGGGGATGCATAGTCAACAAAAACATGGTTCCTTCTTCATAAGCGACGTCAAATTCATCCTTATAAACTTGTAGCAATTCTCTAGGAGAGCTATAAGTATTGCCTCTCGGATTCAGTAGAGGGGCGTCATCCAGAATCCATTCCACTGGAAGCTCAACCAAACCACTCGGTTCACCTTCAGCTAAAAGTTCATAGGGTCTATCATCAGCCATTAAAGATGAGTCATATAGAAAACCCAAGTCTTGGAGGATTTTCAACGTATTTTGACTGAAATTCCACGATGGAGCTCGGTAACCCATTGGTCGAGATCCCGTCATTTCTTCCATGTACTCAATTGCTTGAACTACGAGACGTCTCTCCACATCCTCCGATAACTGAGTGTTGGTTTCATGTATCCATCCATGAATACCGAATTCATGGATTCCATAAGATTTGATAGCATCTACCATACCGGGATTAAGCATCATACTGACCGACGGAATAAAAAATGAAGCCGGAATATCGTCTTCTGCCAGGACGTCCAACACACGCCCGAGAGCAACCCGAGCCCCATATTCTCCCTGTGACAAAGCACCGACCGACAGACTTCCATTCCTCAAAGGAATCGTTTCATTGTCCACATCAAATGAAAACGAAACGGCGACCTTGCCACCATCAGGCCATCCGGCTGGTTGCAGTGAACGGCCAGCCCTGGCGGTGTTGACGGCTCCCCGGATTTCTTCCTCTGACCATTCGTACGAAGGAGTCAGATCTAGCAACAACAATTCGGAGGATTGCGATTCCTCATTACTTGGAACTTGTGTACATCCAAAGATCAACCCCAAAGCTACAAGAGGGTAGACTCCACCTATCATTCTTACCTGAGTCATTCTTCATCCTCCAACAATATCATTGATTATTAAAGCAATTTTCTAGTAATCTACATTTGCCTGAAAAGTACTAGTCAATTGTAGGTCACTTTGACTTCCATTACAATCAGAACGACCCACATCATTATTTATTGCCAGACGGTGAAATTTCACGTATCTGCTAAACATACCCCTGGGATAGTGTTGAGTGTATAAACCGGCTACAAACTATGGGAAGACCCTTCTTCAAGCTCTATTGCTTGTCACAATAGCATACGTGGGACCCCAAATCTTTCATAGAGTCCAGCGGCAGAGCTACCTTACAATGGCTGAAAAGTCCTTGATTGAATTGGCCATTGAGCAAGAAATCTATTTCACCACAAACTTCACTTACACATCAGAACTCGCGGATCTGAATATGAGCGACCCCGCACCTTTGTCAGTATTTTTAGCCGCTACTTCGACTGGCTGGTCAGCCATCGCCCAACACAAAAACCTCTCTCGTGAAGACGGCTGCGTCATCTATTTCGGAACAGGTGAAATATTTTCCCTCGGTAAGACCACTCCAAAATTTCCCGGCGACGTAGCCTGCTCTCCTTGAGAAACAATCGCTACCATTTTCCCTATAAAAATGGAGAAGACCTCCCCTGGCTTCCCAGAAGTCCATTCAGGACAAGCACACTCACTGGTTACTGTTGAGTAACCGACCTAGGTCTCTCCCATTCCCTGAACCATTTTCGCAAATAAAGCTGAGTTCGCAAAAAATTAGAAGGTGTCGAACTAGTTCCATGCCATTCATTCTTGAACCTAACCATTAGTGTAGGTACCTGGAGAATTCTCAATGCCTGATAATACTCTTCCGTCTGAGGCATTGGCGTTCGAAGATCACCTTCCCCCGTCATTAACATCGTCGGAGTAGTAACATTGCCGACATACATCAGTGGCGAACGACGGAGGTGCTCACTTGGATCATCCCAGGGATATTTAGCAAAGTTTCTATACCACGTCGCACCATCC
>DUCW01000177.1:2777-10510 GCA_012959595.1 Gemmatimonadota bacterium | reverse complement strand
ACAAAAGACAACCAATTGGTAACTGGACAATTCGCCGAAGCAGCAGCAAACCTGTCAGTGTGTCCCACGACCCACGATGTAAGAACTCCTCCTCCTGAGCAGCCGTAGACAAACATATTATTATCATCGACGTAACCACGACTAATTACCTCATCAACTCCAGCCATCAAGTCGTCAAAATCTTTATCGGGATAAGCGTTCTTTATAGCATTTCCGAAGGAGCTGCCATACCCCGAGCTTCCTCTTGGATTGGTGTATAGTATGACATAACCATTAGCAGCATGCTCCTGCCATCCAAAGTTAAATCCCACGTTGTACATTCCATGAGGTCCCCCATGTATGGAAAGCATAAGCGGATATTTACGAGATTCGTCAAAGTTTGGAGGCTTTAGAATCCATCCCTGGATATCGAAGTCATCAACAGATTTATACCAAATCTCTTCAACATCGCCCAAGGTCACACCGTCCAGAATATCATCATTGACATGGGTGAGTTGGTGTATAGGTGCATCGACGTCTGTCCCGAAGGACACTAAATCACCAGGTTGGTGATAGCTACTTAAAACTCCAACGGCCACACCATGAGTGTCCATTGAAGTCATCGATAACATATGATTTCCACTCGTCACTGCATGAGGTTGACCGTCAAGAGGTGCAACCCACAGGTTTTGAGTTCCGTGAATACTAACGTTGAAATAAACTCCACTACCGTCCGAAGTCCAGGTTATATTACTTAGGCTCCTACCCATTTCGCCACCAAGACTCCTCGGATTACTACCATCCGATTCCATTATGTAAAGCTGATTCTCTCTATACGTGTCGTCGTTAAAATCCTGTCCCTGATAGGCTATATATCGGCCATCTGGTGACGGTACTGGACCAGTGTCGGGCCCGTGACGATCTGTGAGTTGATGAATCTCCCCTGTACCCAGAACTGCTTGATAGATTTCCGATTCCCTCCAAACGTGTTCCGCTTCATCCACTCTCAAAGAACTAAACACCAAACTTGAACCGGCATCCACTCAGCTGCACTGTGATTCCAGTCACCGTTTGAAATCTGCCGAGGTGTACCTGCCTCAGCAGGTACTGTGAACACATGAGTATATCCCTGATCTATATAACCACGGCGATCTCGTCGATAGGTTAAACGTTCTACAACCTTAGGAGCCTCTACCCACTCGGCACCATCTGGTTCCTGCGGCAGATCTATAGACCATTCGCTTTCAGCCGACCGCACATCCATGGTAAACGCAATCTGTTTTCCATCTGGCGACCATCTGAGATTGGAAGCAGATTCTTGGGTGCGAGTTATTTGTGTAGTAGCACCTTCTGAATCCATCCATCGAACAAAAATCTGTGAATTCCCAGCTTCATCCTCTGCCATAAACGCAATTCTAGTGCCGTCTGGTGACCAAGTAACCCCAGACCCCGTAACCAAAACACGATTCTTTGTCCCATCATTATTCATGATCCAAATGGAAGATCGTCTTGTATCTTTGAGTTTGTCCACCCAACCTCGGTTGTACAAAATCTGGGTGCCATCCGGAGAAATCCTCGGATTTGCAACGGTCTCCCAATCCAAATAACTATTCAACTGCAACGCACCCTCAGGGGCTTGACCCGAAAGATCCATTTGCAGAAAACAACCACCCATCACCATTGCTAGTGCCATACCTTTAAACAACATGTGAAACTCCTGATAAATAGACGTTTTGCAAATCATGTTCTTGCGATGATGTACTCCCTCACCCAGTGGTTATATACTATGCGACGCCAATGACAACGGAAAGCATAGCCGTAACACCTTCGCAATCCTTTCCAAATTCCAGCGGAGAGACACAGCCCTTCGTTTAAAACACTTACCAGCGTTTACTCTCCACCAAAATCACCCCATTCACAGCGTCCGGATACATTGAAACGGCTGAGGGTCCCCTCAATACTCTTATCCTTTCGACATCACCCGCAAATGTCTCCATCAAAACCTGTGATGTTACTCTAATACCATCGAGATAAATAGCCGGAGTGTTACTCACTGTCACAGATCCCTGACCTCTTAGTCGAATCTCTGGAGTCCCCGCAGCCGAATAGTTTCCCCCCAAAACCGTCAACCCAGGAATCCTAGCGGCCAAAAGCTGCATTACAGTCCGAGACGATTCCGCCTCTGATGGCCTGATATCTCCCAATCCAGGACCCTCTTCTTCCCGTCTGTCGCGTTCAGTTACCACTCTCAGCTCATCGAGTAACAAGCCCATAGAACTCATATAAAAATGGACGAAATTGACACCTCCAGTATTGACATAAACTGGTTCCACTCTGGTTATATAACCCCCCTGATCCACCCTCACCGAAAAAGCCCCTTCTTTCTGACCAGAAAAAATGAAATGTCCGTTATCATCTGTGACAGTTTCCACCCCACCCTCCTGAAGGGTGATTACAGCACCAACCAGAGGAGTGCTGGACATCCCATCCAACACTTCTCCCACAATAGTCCCTGTTCCCTGTACAGCATGACCTGGCTGGGCCACAGAAATCAATATCACAAGCAGGATCAAACGATCAGCGAAACCTCTTACTTTTATTCTGACATTTTGCATCTCAACTCGCTTTTCGTATTTCTCAAAAAAAATGGGGAGAATGCCGAAGCACCCTCCCCACTCTTAACCTCTACCCCAACTGGGTGTCAGGCCATTCTAGCAGGCCTTCCTCCCCCTGGTGGCAAGACTGTATTAACCAATCCAGTCTTTGTAGCCCTCAGGAATGTTAGGATTAGCGTCGTTCTCACCTTTCGGGAGAGGGAAACACAGATTAAGTGGATCCGCTGGAACGCTATATCTTGTGGTCAACGCTGATGGAATGTACTCAAGGGCATCAAGTGTACCAGGAGTACTATTCTCACGCCAGCGCCACCGGTCACCGAACCTGCGACCTTCCAGGTTCATCTCCAGGTAACGCTCGAATTTCAGAGCTGTCCAACCTTCTGTAAGAGTACTAGCCGAAACAGCTGGCATCTTGCCACCAGCGCTTCCATCAAATCTAGTGATGCCGCTATCGTAATCTGGGCAAGAAGCACATGCGTCATCATTTCCTTCTGCTGCATGCATCGTCAAGTCCAAGACCGCCGCATTACTAAGGTCAGCGGCATAGATATCTGCTGCCTGCCTCACTGTGTTGAGGTGAGTCATGGCTGCGGACAGATTTCCAGCTTTAAGCTCGGCCTCTGCCATAACCAATGCCATTTCATGACCATCTACTAGATCCAATTGTATTTTCCTCTGATTGCCCTGCACAGGAGCAAAGATTCGTAGCTCGTCTCCACCAACAGCGGTGCGAGGTGCAAAAACCTTCAGATGATAGAACATTGGGATCATTAGTGTCCAGGTAGGACGAGGTGGGTGGGTTTGACCCCTCACCGCTGCCGACTTACCTGATGGTACTTGCCTACTACCGTTGTCGTAACCCCATGCTACCCGCGAGTCACCGGTCTTAAGGAAATGGGTGTGTGCAGGAGTTCCCCATGCGGACATGGATTGGAACCCAAGACTGGCGACGTGTCCTGGTAGGTACCAGTACTCGCCAGAGCCAGTGTCACCAGAATACTTCGTGGTGTACTTGAAGCCGAACGCAACGGTCGCTGCGTCAGTCTTCGCACCAGCATGGTCACCACTATACAATTTTGCTGCGGCACGGGCACCAATAGCAGCTGTTGCCAGATCGCTCAATCCTGCGGCGCTGGCAATCGAATTAGCTGCTGTAAAGTGTGCTATCGCCAGAGGAGCATAATCCAACTTCTTTGATGCAGCTCCACCGTCGATAACCGTACTACAAGCATTTTCCATCAGTGTACGTATAGCAATCCCTGCCCAAAAATTGGCATGGGCTGCAGGAGCATACTTACTTGGGTCGGCAACGCCTGTCTCTGCATTATTGAAACGCCTAAGCGCTTCCTGAGCAATCCAACGCCCTCTATGCAAAGCACCCCAAGAACCACGCCCATCATACGTGTCATCCAATTTTGCGACTTCTTCCTCCGGCCGCACTCCTGCCGAACCGGTATGGCCACTAGCCATAATATCGTGGGTAATCGCGCCTCCGAGGAGACCATACGCACCCACTCCACTCTGGACAGCCCTGATGGCACCATTGACGATACCTTCATGAGCTCCAACGTCATTCAGGTTTCCGTCTTGAACGGGACCTGGGTTAGTGACTTCGAAATCGCAGGCTGCTAATGCCATAACACCTACTAGTGCTATCGCTGTCAGCCCCCGTGAAATCGTTCTTGTTTGATCCATCTTTCATCCTCTTCTGAGGCCGGTTGTTTATTCCCGGCGTGTGTCAAATTTAAGCATGTTTGCGCGGGCCCCTCAGACCATACGGCCTGAGGGAACCCTGTTATTCGGCAAACAAGCGTTAAAAGATCATCCGCATCGCGACCGTCCAATAAGAGACAGGTGGCAACGTTTCATCAATTCCCTTCACCATATCATGGCGGAATTCGCCAGAAGCGGTGGTACCAACACTATTCTCGTTCTGCTCTGGGTGACCAGTGACGAGGTTCCGATGTCTCCAGAACGCAACATTACGGCCAGAAATGGTCAAGTCAGTTCTATCACTGAACGTGAACATACCCGGGAGCAAGTTGGAGATTGGCACGGACAGAGTCAGGTCTCTCAACTCTGCGAAGTCAGACTCTGAGTTGGCGTAACTGTAAGTTGCCATTCCAAAGCATTGTCCTTCTTCCCATGCATACATGTCGGCCGGGCGTGATCCAGGCCACTGCGGACCAGTATTCGATCCCAGTGTACCTTGTACCCAATTTGGATCCACTTTCCGATATGCGTCGTAGCATTTCGGGTGAGCGATTGTACGCCCAGTGGCTCCGGCCTCAAAGTAGTTACTTATCCATCCACCCTTCAGATACTCACCCCTTGCAGAAATCTGCAGACCGCCTGGCAGTCCGAAGGAGGTGTTAGCACTGAAAATATGGGTGGGATTAGCTGGGCCGTAAATCGCATTCCCATTGGAATATATGGCGTCAGCTTTTTCTTCCATATTCATAATACGTCTTGAGTAGATAACTGGAACGGGCTCTCCTTCAATGACCCATCCATATTCACCTACACTGAACTGAGCGGCTCCACCCAAGTCAAGAACTTTACTGTAGTTCGTCGACAGGCCGAGGCCAAGGTCCCAACGGAAGTTTTCGGTGTTAAATACTGTCGTATTCGTGCCGACCTCCCAACCTTTATTCTCAAATTCTCCAACGTTTTCGAGCTGTTTGTTCCAGCCACCTTGTGTCTGTGAGCTTGCCACTCTGAAGAGAGCGTCACTCGTCAACTGATGGTAATAGGTGACTTCGGCACTAAACCGGCCACCAAAAAAGGAACCGTCCATTCCGTACTCGTATTCCCTTGTCCTCTCAGGCCCGAGATCCGGGTTTCCGAGATTCTGTGGATAGAACGCTTGCTCGTTGAAGTTAAACCCAACTGGGCTCCATGTACGGACTTTGTCGAACGCACCAGGAGACCGGCCAGCGAAACCATATGCTGCCCGAAGCTTGACTTCCCCAAAACTTTCTGGGAAAAACGATTCGTCAGACAAAACATACGATCCACTCAACTTGGGATAAACTTCGAATCCAAGACTTTCACCGAACGCACTGTTACCGTCAACACGCACACCGGCGGTTACAAAGTACTTGTCTTGGAAGGCCAACATGTTTTGCATAAAGAAACCACCGGTGATCACACGAAGTCTATTCTGAGTCATGTACTGCTTGGTGGCTGCACTACTTAGAGTGTATTCACCGGGACCAGGATAGTTACGTCCAACCATTTCGGAGTTTTCAACTTCATTCTCAACACCCTGCATACCAAAGGACACGGTGCTGCGGAGATCGTCAGCCAACCAACCCAAGTCCATGCCAAGGCTTCCTGTATAGTCGAGACTCCAAATTCCATTTTGAGACATACCACGACGTCCTTCACCTGCTAACATGTAGTCGGAGAAGTTACTCATAATTCCGATCGGACAAAGCCAGCAATAGTCCTGGGAATTAAAGTGGTCGTCTTGTGAATAGTCATAACCAACCGTCAACCGATGCGTAAAGTCAGCACCTGGCGTGTAGTTAATGGTCAGACCAGTCGTGGCTCTGGTGATAACGTTGCGATATTCCTCACCGTTCAACAGTAGCCTTAGGGTCTTCTGGTCTCTCTGACCAGCCATATAGTTCTTCGGACCCCTGATAGCACTCATCATGATGGATGTAACAGAGTTACCCATCTGGGCTTGAGTGAGGTCAGTTCTTGCAAAGGTGTTATTGAACTGTAGCATCAGATCTTCAGTAGGACTGAAGGTAACGTTCGCACGAACGTTCATCTTCTGCTCACCGTCGGTTTCTACTGCACCAACGTTGTCGTTCCAAGCACCAGACACAAAGTAACCGATATCATCGGTTCCGCCTCTGACACTCATAGAGTAGCGCTGACGGTGTCCCTTACGGAAAACCTGGTCAAGCCACATGTAAGGCACTTCCGACGTACCGAATGGACGGAAGTAAGCATAACCCTGCTGGGTTTCAGCTGTCCATTGAGGAGCACCGTTACCTCCACGCTTGGTGAAGATCTGGATAACTCCTGCCGCAGCTTCTGCTCCGTAAAGCGTTGTAGCTGCAGGACCCTTAACAACCTCGATCCTATCAATGTCATCAGGGTTCAAGTCGTTGAGCGGGCTGTATGGATCTTCAGCACCGTTCTGAGATGAACTCGGCTCACTCTTCGCACGCATACCGTCAATGTATATGAGCGGCTGATTACTCAGTGCTGTACTTGAGTTACCCCTAAGACGAATGTCTGCACCCGAACCGGAGTTACCGGAACCAAACTGGATGCGAGCACCGACCACACGATTCTCGAGAAGTTGTGCAACACCAGTCACCGCTTCAGGAACATCTGCGATATTGACCTGTGTAATCTGGTTGCCCACCTCACGACGACGTGCTTGGCCAGCAGTTCCCGTAACAACGATACCGTCAAGAGCCAAAGCTGCTTGCGTCATACCGAAGTCAGAGGATGTTGCCGAACCTTCAGATACAGTGACCTGCTGATCGACGTTCTCAAATCCGATCAGTGTAGCCCGCAGTACGTGCTGCCCTGCAGGAACGTTTACGATCAGGTACCGACCTGAAGCGTTGGTTAATCCACCGAGGCCTGAGCCTTCAATGAACACCTGGGCTGATGATAGCGGACGCCCCGATGAGGCATCCGTGACGAGTCCTGTGAGCGAGCCTTGCGCCCAAGCAGAACCAGGAGCCGAAGCCAACATAGCCCCAACCGCCAATGTGAGAGTTAGTAGCCGAATAACGCGCATTAGTACCCTCCTCCAAATAATAAGTAGGTGACACAACCGTCACCGTTCTAACGCTAAGCACTCAACAGTATACAGACAGCAAACAACGCACCCACGCACTCCGAGTCCGAAAACCCAAGTGGGCACGCTCTACTTTCTGCCTTTTTAAGCGCTCCGAAAAATACCAGGCATATTTGTTAGTTGCAAGAGCTATCCAAAACTTCTACTACAACAGAACCGTAGATTCCTTACAAACACAGAGGTTTCGGCTCGTTTAACAAATAGAAAATGAAAGCTTTTTTTAAGGGAATTTTCCAAAAATACTCTTTGATGGTGGCTTTACGGAAGATTCAGAGAGTCGCAGCACCGATCCGTTTTATCTAGCG
>DUCW01000177.1:0-2724 GCA_012959595.1 Gemmatimonadota bacterium | reverse complement strand
GGTTCTATCACAGGACTATGTCCAGTTATCACCGTTGTTCTACTCTCAAAAATATTATCTCACCCCTTTACCTATCAATCATCCCATCCTACTAGTGCACGCTAAATACTTGAATCCACTACCATCTCTCATTCGCTTGACGCTAGGTATCCTTAGATCATATCGGAACACGTGGTGCTGATCTGATACTTCCGTCCAATCACATGGCACCTGCAATATGGATCTAATTGACTGCTCAGGCCCCCGGGCCAGTGAAAGCAAAAAGGACCGTCACCATCCACTGAAATCTCTGGGCTCCAGGAGTCTCCTGACTCGGCATCGATGTTTTTGTGATTATTCTGCCAATATGACTTATAAGGAATTAACACGCACCACACTATCCTATCCATGAGCGATAATAATTATAATTCCTTTGTTTCATCTGCTCTCAACAGGATTTACCCGACTTGGGAAGAGGCTCACCGCAGGGCCTTACTAGGGGAAAGGTATCGAAATAATCGGACTGGTTGTCATCAGATTGGGCGGAATATTGGGGACTCCCTCCTGTTGCGTAGTACCACCGATCCAACCACGTCCAAACGCAGCCATTACAAACAAGCTAAATCCCCCTACCACCAAACCCGTTTTCTTGAGATCAAACTGTCTCACGGCAGATTCGGAAATCGCCCAATTGGGCATCTTCGCTGTGTAGACCGAACCGCCGGCTCCTCTTAACAAGATCGACAAGCTATCTGAAGTTGACTCAGTGACGCGTCCAACAAGACCCCTTCTCCTTGCGTCCAGCCGCCTAGCATCATAGCCGTCACTGGCCGCCTGATTGAGAACGCGCCCAAAACTTTCCTCATCAAGCCTGACTCGAGCATTGGTCCCTGGAGTAAGCGTTTCTATCGGGGAATCCAAATAGGCATAGCATGCCGTGAGTGGCATGAGCACAACAAGGGTCGCCAGTCTAGAATACCTTCTAAAGCTTTTGGATTGTAGTTTTATGTTCAAAATACTCCTCCTTAAAACATCACACTGTAGGTTAAGGGGTCTTTCTTTCTATGAGTCTTTCACCGAGAGACTTGTAACCATTTTGTCAAAACAAGAGATAGGGTTGGCACTACCCCTACTACGGGCAAAGCCAACCCTATCTACTCCTTTATGCTCCAGCTGTTCCGTATCCCGTCGAATCACCTCGCTACACTAGTTACCACTTATCGCTGCCTTAATGAGCCCTACGGTACGATCAGCTCGAGCATCAACTATCTCCTCCGCAAGCTCTAGGGATAAGGCTAAATCGGCGATAGAGACACCATTGATAATAGCCTGACCTGTCTCAACCCTCTCTTCCCAACGCACTGACTTAGTATCATTAATCAGCATATTGAGAGTTATACCAGGGCTGTCATGCAACCCATCACTTGGCATGTCGTCCGTCTGCACCCCTCTTTCTCTCAAAACATTACGTGAACCCGCTGGAGATCTGTAATATTCACCGATATGTGCGACAACCGTACTCCCGTTCCACTTGGCCGTTAATCGTTCAGCCACAGCTGCTTGGCCACTCTGATTTCCACCGCTGTCACCAATAAAAATGATATTTTCAAAACCGTGCATCTTGAGACTGTGGGCCACATCTGTCAGTACTGCTTCAAATGTTTCTTGCCGAAGGCTTATGGTCCCAGGACTTGTCATATGCCCAGTTTGTGGTTCAATCGAACCCTCTGGAACAAATTTCAAAATGGGAGCACATAGAGCGTCCCCTAATTTGAGAGCAATTACTTCACAATTCTTCGCCAACACATAGTTATGTTTCCCCGTCACCAACCAAGGTCCATTGGGTTCCACTCCACCCGTCGAGATAATCGCAGTAGTTTTCCCTGCATTGAGAGCATCGCGAACATCCATCCAAGTCATCTCATCAATCCAAACCGTGTTAGCAGTTGGTAGAGGATTCGGAGTGTCACTGCAATTGTATTCGTTTAGCCTGCAATCTCCCCCACCCATGGTGCGTGGGTCCGGAGCGGGTCTTTCCTGGCCACCTCTCCCTCCTCCCCTTCCAGACCTTTCAGCCATTGGAAGAGTGCCTCCGTGAAGTATCGCTTTCTTTATGGATTCTGAAGTAGTCCACGCCCTGAACTGAACAATTTTTCTCGCTTTCTCAAGAGATTCGACTCTATCAGCAATAGAAACGCCATTAATGCTAGCAAAACCAGCTTCTCGGCGCTCGTCGTATCTTACTGAATTAGGGTCAGTTATCATCATGTTAAGGGTGATAACTGGATCGTCGTGCAGATTGTCTGACTCTCCAGCGACCAAACCCTGACCGGCCATGTAATTGCTGACGCTACCATAGTCATAATATTCCTGCACGTGAGCCACTAGTGCATCGCTTCCCCATTCGGCATTCAGCTTCTCGGCAACATTGCGCTGGCCACCCTGATTTCCACCGCTGTCACCAATAAAAATGATATTTTCAAAACCGTGCACCTTGAGACTGTGGGCCACATCTGTCAGCACTGCTTCAAATGTTTCTTGCTGAAGGCTTATGGTCCCAGGACTTGTCATGTGGCTGGTTTGTGGTTCAATCGAACCTTCTGGAACAAACTTGACTATAGGAGTACACAAAGCATTACCCAATTCCTTGGCGATAGCTTCACAGTTAGCACGCAAAACGTAATTGTGTTTTCCAGTCACCAACCAAGGCCCATTCGGCTCCACTCCGCCCGTCGAAATAATCGC
>DUCW01000176.1 GCA_012959595.1 Gemmatimonadota bacterium | reverse complement strand
GATGACCCAACACTCTTATCCCAGACAACATCTCTGACCCAGGACGCAAATAGTCATCTAAAAATCCTATTACAGTCGATCCCTTGTCTCCATGTTCTAAGTCTTTTGCCAGTGAGATCCCTCCGGGATTCGCCCCGACAATTAAAACCCTAAAAACCCTGTTTCGATAGATACGTATCAATTGGAGGGTCTTTTTGGAAAAGAATCTAAAAGTGATTAGGAATAGGCAGCCAACCAACCAGGTCGTCAACAACCATAAACGCGAAACAATTGGAGATCCCCCCAACAAATAGCTCAATACAATAGTCAAGAACATTCCATATGAACCTGCCAATAATATCTTGCCTGAGATCCAAGAAGTTTCCCTATAGATCCCATGACCCCAAGCAGAAATGAATGTGACGGCACAGAATACTATAGTCATCAGCTGATAGTTTTCCATATTCGGCCCATACCACGCACCAAGTCTAATCTGACTTGCTATTGCCGACGCTAATACAATCGCCAGCATGTCACCCGCCGCAACTACTAGTTGGCTTTTCCGTCTAACAGTCATAATGAAACCCCAGGAAATTGGAGGCATCGAATTTACCAGGACTTGAGCTCCACCGTGGTCAAAATGAAAAGTCATTCTTTTGAAATTCAGAGCAGACAAACTTTCTGTCACCTTATCCTGATGGCTCGGATCACAGATCAGGAGTAAATATCCTCCTCCTCCTGCACCAGCAATTTTACCTCCGTCCGCTCCCATCTTAAGTGCAAGATCGTAAGCCTCATCAATCGCAGGGCTTGAAACACCTTCAGCAAGCCTCTTCTTCATCTCCCAAGAATTGTGAATGATCTCACCAACAGCCCTTATATCTCCCAGCCTGAATGCCTCTAAGAGATCTTCGGAACTTTGTTTGATACCATGGAGGCTATCTATAACCACTGGCTTTTTTTCTGCGGAAGATTGTGACTGTTCTTTGAGAATAGTCGCGGCATCACGAGACTCTCCAGTGAAAAACAACATCACACTTCTTTCAAATTTTTCCTGAAGTTCAAGCGGCAATCCCACTGGGTTTACCTCTACCCCCTCATCGCTAAACCGCATGACATTCAATCCGCCATATGATGAAGCATACTGATCCTGCAGGCCGATCGGACGCTTCAATTTTCCAATCTCAATTCCAGAAGCCATATCTGCAGTATGAGACTTTGTGACCTTGCGTTCGCAGAGCGTGGAAAGTGCCTTAATGAGAGCTACTGCCACTGTACTGGAACTTCCCAAGCCAGTTCCTGGTAGAACTTCAGAAGCAGTAAAAACAGAAATCCCCTGCTTTAGCCCGAACTCCTGAAGTATCAGCTTAAGATACCCAAGATCACCTTGAATATTGAAAGGCTCCCCACTTTTTTTCCTTTCAGACATTCCGAAATCAGCGGAAGTTATTTCCAGGGCGTCATCCATGGTAGGCTTAAGCATCACATAGAAATATTTACTAATAGTCGAGCTTACTACCATTCCTCCATAGTCAGAAAAATAGGCTGGGAGGTCCGTTCCTCCCCCAGCAAAAGAAATTCTGAAAGGTGCTCGGGCTATAAGCATTAAATCTCCAAGTTATTTTTGAGTATTACGATGGAGCGAGCTCTTTTATAGCAGCTGATATAGTTTCTATTTTCTGTTCTTCCAAGTGTGAAGAGGATGGCAAATAAAGGCCGTTATCGGAAAGAAAATCCGATACCGGGAATTCTGACGTAATCCTGTAGCCCCTGGTCTTTAGCACTGGCTGGCGATTCATTCCTACGAACAGGCGTCTAGTCTGTATTTGTTTACTTATTAGATGTTCCTCGAGATCATTTCTGCTGAACCCAGCCTGTTCTGGATCTATGGTAATAGCAGTCATCCAGTAGACATTCTTCGCCCAAGACAGTTCGTCTTGAAAATGAATTCCTGGCACTCCTGCTAAAGAATGACGATACATAGTATTCACCCTGCGACGTCCGGCAATCAGTTTGTCGATTTTACCTAGTTGGGCCCATGCCAGAGCTGCTTGAATATTGGTCATACGATAATTGTATCCCACATCCTCATGAATGAAATGGCGTGGGCCACCTAACGGAAAACATTGGTTTCGATAGTACCGACATTTGTTCGCCAAATCTTCAGAGTCAGTAACGATCAATCCCCCTTCTCCACTAGTTATAACCTTGTTCGCGAACAGGCTGAAAGTCGCTATGGTTCCCAATGAACCAGCTCGCCGTCCTTTATATTCCGCACCATGTGCTTGTGCCGCATCCTCAATGATCGGCAGACCGTATTTTTCTGCTATATCTGAAATGACATCCATGTCACAAGGATGTCCATAAAGATGAACTGCCATAATTGCAGAGGTGTTAGGTGTTATGTTCTTTTTTAACTCTTCAATGTTAATTGTATAATCATCATGATTTATATCGCAAAAAACAATTTTATACCCTGAGTTAACTACTGCCTCAGCACTTGCAATAAAACTATTTGCCGGCACAATAATTTCACTTCCTTTTGGCAAATCGAGTGCCTCAATAGCAATTTCTAATGCATCTGTACCATT
>DUCW01000175.1:12615-15333 GCA_012959595.1 Gemmatimonadota bacterium | reverse complement strand
TAAGGACAGCCTTTATGCGATTGATTACGCGGCTCGTGTGGCATTGGAATTGGGGGCGGATATAGTCAAATTGAACATACCAAAAGACGCGAAATATCCAGATGGAAATCCAACGGAGTATGCATCGATAGAGTATACTTATTGTGGTGCAGCCGAGAGGGTTGTTCGATCTGCTGGAAGATGCTTAGTACTGTTCTCTGGAGGCAGTAAGCTGGGGGATGATGATCTCATAAACAAAGTAGAAATTTCCATGAAAGCAGGTGCTACCGGTTTGATTTTTGGAAGAAATATGTGGCAGAGATCTTTTGATGAAGCTCTTGCAATTACTGAGCGTGTTCAAAATATCATGCGGGAATTCGGAGCCTGATTAGTTCAGCTGTTACTGAAACAAGGAGATCGTGGATTGGAGGTTGAAAAGCTAAAGAAGGCAGTCGGAAAAGAAGCTTCTTTCCTAGTAGAGAGTGGGATGCGACTGGGTTTGGGCACAGGTTCTACAGTGGCCTATTTTCTGGTTTCCCTCTCAGAGCGTCTAGCTCGAGGTGAACTTGCCGACATAGTTGGAGTAGCTAGTTCAGTCTGGACAGAAGAGAGAGCAGGAGAATTAGGTATTTCGCTAACGTCTCTTGCTGAAAATCCGGTACTGGATCTGACTGTAGATGGAGCGGATGAAGTGGATCCCCATTTAAATTTGATAAAAGGATTAGGGGGGGCCCTTTTACGAGAGAAAATCATTGCACAAGCATCTAGCAGATTAGCTATAATGGTAGATGAGAGTAAAATGGTAGAGCAACTTGGAACCAAGGCTCCAGTCCCAGTAGAAGTTGTTCCATTTGAGTGGAAAATTCACCTTGGATTCATTAATTCAATGGGGGCAGAAGCAATATTAAGGGCCACTTCTGAAGGTGATGCATTGGTTACCGACAACGGAAATTTTATATTGGATTGTTATTTTAATGACGGCTTGCAACTCCCAGAAAGATTTGAACAGGAGCTATCCCTACGATCTGGAATCGTAGAATCCGGACTATTTATGCAAATGGCTACCGAAGTCTTGGTGGGAAAAGTCAGTGGGGCAGTTAACACGCTATATGCTAAGCAGGGGATCTGAGATGGTGAAAATAGCTCCTTCTATCTTATCCGCTGATTTCGGTCGATTGGCTGAACAAGTGAGTGAAGCAGAGGAAGCTGGTGCAGATTGGATACATGTAGATGTCATGGACGGATCTTTTGTCCCGAACATAACTATTGGTCCGGCGGTCACTGAAGCGGTTCGATCGGCTACAGATTTGCCTATAGACGTTCATTTGATGATTAAGAACCCCGATCAACATTTGAGTGCTTTTGCGGACGCAGGTGCTGATTATCTTACCGTTCATCAAGAGACCTGTGTACATTTGCATAGAACGATTGATTCAATCCGGGGACTGGGTGTAAAACCGGGAATAACTTTAAATCCTGCAACTCCACTTAAGGCTATCGAGGATATTCTTTCCTATGTGGACTTGGCCCTTGTGATGTCCGTAAATCCCGGGTTCGGAGGACAGTCGTTCATTTCTTCGAGTACTGAAAAGATCAAGAACTTAAAAAACATGATTGAACAGAAAGGCTTGAAAGACCTAGAACTGGAAGTGGATGGAGGCATCAATCTTGATACCGCCGCTCCTGCTGTGAGTGCAGGTTCGACTGTTTTGGTGGCTGGATCGGCGATATTCGGACATCCGGAAGGAATCAGTGAAGCAATCCGTCATTTGCGTAAAGCGGTTACTGGAGAGCCAGTGTAATCAACCCTATGCCCTCACACACACTATTAGCAGTTCTGGCTCATCCAGACGATGAAGTTTTGTGTTCTGGGACCTTGATGGCACAGAAAGCCAAGGGAAGCCGAGTGGTTGTACTGTGGCTAACCAAAGGCGAAATGACTAACGCTTTTGGCCCGATAAGCACAATTGAAACAGCGAAACGTCGTAAAGATTTGGGTTTTGAAGCGATAGAGATAATTGGCATAGAAGGAAGATTCCTGGATTTCCCAGATTCGGCAGTTGAAGTAGGTGTTGAGGCATCGAAAGAAGTTGCCAAGGTCTTAGCGGAGATCAAACCAGATGGGATTCTTACATGGGGCGATGCTTGGGTAAGAGGATTTAGACATCCCGATCACCAGGCTACAGGAAAAATTGCCAGAGACGCTGTTAATTTTGCGAGGATTGCTAAAGTTGTAAGTCCTGAAAATCCTCACCGGGAATTCTGCCCTATTTTTACTCTGAGAGATTTTCATTCAAGAATGCCCACTGTGGCTGTTAATGTTAGTGATCACGTAGAGAAAATTTTCCAGGTAGCTGATCATTATCGAAAAGCAATTGGTTTCGGAGATGTTGAGTGGTTGAAGACGCGTCTACAGTCAGCTGGTTCACGTTGGGGTGCTGACTATGTAGAAGAGTTCGATGCCTGGGAAACGGGTGAGGGTTTGACTGAATCTCTACTGCCGCATATGAACGCTGATTTTGATCATCATCCACCGAGATTTTCTGGTAGAAAGATGTAGGGATGTCCATCAGGCGTGTTAGGGAAACAGGAATTTTTTGAAGGCATAAAGAATATAGAGAAATGAACTCTTTTATTTTCCGCAGCGAATTCAAAGAACCTTTGCAGGACATTTTTGATTGGCATATGCGTACTGGGGCGATAGAACGGCTAACCCCACCCTGGGACAGTGTTATTAAT
>DUCW01000175.1:10733-12605 GCA_012959595.1 Gemmatimonadota bacterium | reverse complement strand
CATTTACGGGTGCGTAGGGGTGGGCTTCCCTGGGATATGAGAGTTGTGTATACGGATTTTTTAAGAAATAAATTTTTCCAAGATGAACAAGTGAAAGGACCTTTCAAACACTGGAAACACATTCATAGATTTGAGAAAGGTTCGGATGGTGGATCCATCATGGAGGACCACATCGAGTGGATGTCTCCATTTGGTTCTTTGGGTAACTTCCTTGCCCGAGATTTGATTGAAACCGATTTACGTCGTTCCTTCTCGTTTAGGCACCAAAGGCTGAAGAATGAACTAGAAAGGATCAGGACCATCAGGGCCGTTCGGCCATTGTCGATAGGAATTACTGGTTCGAACGGATTGATCGGTCGGTCACTTTGTCATGTGCTAACAACCAGTGGACATCAAGTGTTACGTATAGTCAGACATTCGGGTTCGGCTCAACCTGGTCGAACTTTCTGGGACCCGTCCACAGGTGAAATAAATAGTGAAAATCTAGAGGGTCTAGATGCAGTGGTAAATCTGGCAGGAGAACCTCTTTCGGGGATTCGGTGGACGGCGAAGAAAAAAGAAGAAATCTGGCAAAGCAGGGTGAGAGGAACTGAGGTGTTAGCTTCATGTTTGGCAAGCCTTAAGGCCCCACCCAAGGTCTTGATTTCAGCATCAGCAATCGGGTTTTATGGTGATCGAGGAGCGGATGAATTGACAGAGAACGACGTGCAAGGTCAGGGGTTTTTACCCGACCTATGTCAGGCATGGGAACGTGCTGCTCATCCTGCTAGGGAGGCTGGTATCCGAGTGGTTCATCCAAGGATAGGGATTGTCCTGACTCCTTCTGGAGGTGTGTTGCGACAGATGTTGCCAGCCTTTAGGCTTGGTGTTGGTGCAAAATTTGGAGATGGAGAAGGGTTTATGAGCTGGATAGACCACGATGATCTTCTCAGTTTGCTAATATATTCTATAATGAACGATGATATTGAAGGACCAGTGAATGCAGTGTCTCCGCATCCTGTTTCCAATGGTACATTCACCAATATGTTGGGTAAAATTTTGAGCCGGCCTGCCATCTTCAGCATACCTGATCTGGTCACGAAAACATTTTTGGGGGAAAAAGGTACAGAGGTGGTTTTGTCGAGTGCCCGAGTGGTGCCAAAGGCTTTTGATGATCATGGTTTTGACTTTAAGTATGGATCACTAGGAGATTCTCTCTCCTTTCAATTGGGACAGTAGAAATCGGCTAATATGGAGCATATTATTGCCTGAAAAACTACAATAGGGGCTGGAAATAGTTAAGATCTGGTGGCCGAGGTGGCGAAATGGTATACGCAGGGGACTTAAAATCCCCCGGGAGAAATCCCATGCGGGTTCGAGTCCCGCCCTCGGCATTCTAAAATCTTGTTGTGAGTGATGGCTGAGCAGGTTACTATCACCCACTTCTGAGTTTTGAAGTGTTCGGAATTGAATCTTATAAATTGTTTTCAGTTACTCTCAAGACAGAAGGTGTAGAATGCCAAACACTGGTGGTTTGAATCGAAGAAATTTTTTGAAAAATGTGGGACTAACTGCAGTTCTAGCTGGCTCACCAACTTCTTTGGATAATTTAAGACTGGCTGAAAAAATCTCCGTTAAGAAGGGTTCCGATCAACAGCAAGTAAAATACGATTTTGATGAGATCTATGACAGAGTTGGTACTGATAGTGTGAAATGGGACAGGGCTGGCCAGAGACATAGTTCGGGATTGGATGTAGGAATGGGAATAGCAGATATGGATTTCAAGGCTGCTCCCTGTATTGGTGAGGCCCTGGCTGAGCGCTGCGAACATGAAAACTGGGGATATTTAAGTCAGCCGACCGACTACGTAGAATCTATAGTTTCATGGAATCA
>DUCW01000175.1:2206-10723 GCA_012959595.1 Gemmatimonadota bacterium | reverse complement strand
CCATTTTATGTACATTGATGAAAAATGACAGGGAGTTCATTTCCCTGCATTAGCCAGCATATCTAGTCGAAATCTTGGAGCTCGTGATCGATCCTTCTTCTTTAGTTCTAGCAACTGGGGTACATCCAGGGCTGATTGCCACTCTGAAGACATTTTCACCTCCTGGTTCTAGGACTTTGATCTGTACTCCGAGTTACAATGGATTTTATGGTGATCTAAGGGCCAGTAAGACAATAGCTGAAGATAGTATGATGACGGTAGTTAACGGCCGCTATGAAATCGATTTTGACGACTTTGAAAGAAAGGCTGCACGTTGTAATGCTTATTTGCTTTGCAATCCGCAAAATCCAACTGGCAATGTATGGACTGAGGAAGAATTGCTTCGAATGGGGGAGATTTGTTTGAAGCATAAGACTGTCATTCTTGCGGACGAAATTCATTGTGATTTTGTCATGAAAGGACAAACTTATACACCATTTGCGAGTTTACCAGACAGGGATATTGTTAACAATAGCCTCACGTTTAAGGCTGCCAGTAAGACATTTAGTTTGGCAGCGATGAAGGCTGCTTGGTTTTTCTCCACAAATGAGGACTTCTTGAACCGAGTTAAGGAGAACCATAGAGCGGATCTAACCTCGCTTGGAATGGTGGCAAATAGGGCGGCTTTGACCGAGGGTGAAGATTGGTTTGATCAAGCACTAGAATATATTGATGGGAACCAGGATTTCGTTGCTTCTTACATCAATGAGAATATTCCGTTGATTACTCACCGTAAGGCCGAAGGGACCTACTTGGCTTGGTTGGATGTGAGCAAGGTGATTGACATAGTAGGTGCAAAAGAAACAGCAGCCCAAAGGGGGCGTATATCTACAGATCCGGTAACCCCAGAGATGGTCATGCAAGAATGGTTCGGCCAGAATGCAAGGGTAGACTTGAATGCGGGATCATCTTATGGAACTGGTGGTGCTGGACATATGCGTATGAATATCGCAACGTCCAGGAAACTGCTAAAGATAGCTTTGGACAACATCGCGGAAGCTCTGGATAGATTGCCTAGGGTCTAGGTGTCAAGCAGCAGAAAATTGTTAGTGGCAGAACCTGAAGCTCATAGAACCCCGTTGAGCGGGCAGATGAAAGTCGCGAAAAATTAGGATAATTGCGTTTGTTGTAGACAATAAATTCTGTGTCACAATTGGAGTAGGGGGGGCATCAATCCCGATATTCTACTTCCAACGACGTCTATTTCCCACTTAGCAATCTTCTAGGACACGTTGTGGGACTGGTCGTAAATCTCTGATTATACCGAGGAATGAGAGTAGTTTTAGCACGTAATAGGTCAAGTCTATTTCCCACCAAAAGAACCCCTGCCTACTCGCACCAGGGTATTTATGGTGGTTGTTATGCCATCCTTCACCGAAAGTTAGTAGTGCCAAGAATAAATTATTCCGACTTTGATCAGAGGTGCTGTATCGTTGAGTTCCCCACAGATGTGAAAAAGAATTAATGGAACAAGTGATGTGAAAAAGCACCACGGAAGACACAAAAAACCCCCAAATTAAGTAGGGGAAACCACCAATCGAAAAAAGTATAAGGCCCAGTAAAAATGGAATTATAGTGTCGAATCGATCAATGAAACGCAGTTCTGGGTATTTTGTAAAATCAGACACTTGTGAGTAATCAGTTGGGAAATTACTCGGAGAGGTGATCCACCCGATATGAGCCCACCAAAAACCGTGGTGGTGGGGTGAATGAACATCCTTGTCGGTGTCAGAATGGCGGTGGTGTTTTCGGTGGTGGGCTGCCCACCACAGTGGACCTCGTTGCACAGAACTAGCACCTAGAACAGCAAAAAGGAATTGGACTAGTCTGCTGGTCTTGAAACTTCGATGTGAAAAATATCGATGGTAGAATCCTGTAATAGCGAACATACGCAAAGCGTATAACAGGAACGCTACAGTAACTAACTCCCAGGACCAACCAACCCACAAAATACCCAGACACATTACATGCATCAATATAAAAGGAATGATTCTGAACCAATCGGTCACCTTGATTCGGTCCTGTTCTAGATATCCCGAGTGATTAGTCGTGTCAAACCAATATCCAAGTTTTTCTAGGGGAAGATTAGGCATGTCTGTGGCTCGCTATTTCTTGTTCCATCAAAGGTTCGTAGCCCTCCCTAAAGGTGGAATATGTAAAAGCGAATCCAGATTCGGTAAGACGTTGGTTCCGGCATCGTTTGTTGGTCCTTAATGCATTTCTCTTTACGACAAAATCTACGCTCATTTCCGGTTTTCTCAGCCATCCAGTTATAGATCACATGAAGAGGTGCCGGGTCATTGTCGGCTCCTATATACAAGTTTTTTGGGGCAAGAAGACTCAAGAGATGACAAATGGATTCAGCACAGTCATCCCTGTGGATACGATTTGTGTAATGCAAGGTTTCTGGACAAGTGCATTCTCCATCCATGAATTTTTTTATCATCCGGGTTCTTCCAGGACCATAAATACCACCAAGTCTGATTACTATACCAGGATTTCCCAAGCGTATTGCAAGGCGTTCAGCTTCGAGTAATTGTCTACTGGTTTCGTTAGTTGGGTTGGGGCGGGTTTCTTCCTCCACCCATTCTCCTCCATTTTGACCAAAAACTCCTGTACTGGATACCAATAACACCCTGACCGAGCTTTCTTTATCCATAGGAAGGATCACTCGGGAATTATTTGGATGATTGATTTTCTTCATGACGTGTGCCAGTCCTGTATAATAGGCAGAGCGGTAGGCCTCCTCAGTTTTATTTTGTGGAGACACTGCGTATACAACAGCATCAAAGTTCTTATTGAGTCGAGGCAGACTACTGAGGTCGGTTACATCTCCAAGGATTTGTTTGATTTGAGGCGACAGATGTTTTGGAGTTCTGTTAAGAGACCAAACGTCGATTCCTTGCTTGTTAAGAAGTTGAGCCACCAGCGATCCTATGTAACCACACCCTACTATGAGGACTCTTTGGATGCCTTTGGACATTGGTCTTTGGTCTTTGCTGTGAAGGGGGGTCTACTCCTAGGGTCAGTTCATTCTATATTATTATCTTATCCTTTACAAGATTTTTGCTGTTATGAGGATGCCATTAGAATATGATTCAAAAAATAGCGTGGTGGCATGGGCCATTTATTGATAGAATTCTTAAAGAAAAGACCGCCGACCTTCGTTGATGACTAACTAGGACGTAGGGGATTGGGAGTAATGTTAACTTTGTTACGCTTTGTACAGAGGAGTCAGATGAGTCTAATTCAATCCGTTTACTCAAGAGCACTAGCTTTAGTTACAGCTTCTATGTGTTTGATCGGAGTATCATCCTACGCGGAAGCCCAAGAATCAGATGAAGCCGATATGGTCAGTGAATTGGTGGATCGGTTGAACTTGGATAATTACAAGGAAACTATAAAAGGCTTAACACAATTCGGCGACAGAAGGCAGGGAACTGATAGGAATCTGGCGGCCGTAGACTGGATTGAGGAGCAACTTGAAAGTTATGGCTGTAAAACAGAGCGACTCTACTATGACTTCAATCCCCCTCCTAGGCGGTCTTCTGGAGGTGGATCCAGGGGTGTGCCACCTGATCCAGTCATAAACAGTGGTGAATTCAGAATGGGTCCAGGAGGGTCTCGACAAAGAGGAGTCACGAGACGTACCGGTGTGGTCAATGATTCAGAATTGCAGCCAGATGAAAGGTTGCGGGCATTAAACAGCCAGTCTTCAATTCCTGGTCCGAGGGAGCAAGTGTTTTGCACTAAAGTGGGAAGCACTCGGCCAGATGAAATGTATATTCTGGGAGCTCATATGGATGGTCACGGATGGGGTGAGGCGGCAAATGATAATGGATCAGGAACCGCCTTGGTGATGGAGTTGGCCAGGGTGCTAAATATGCCAGACGTGGAAACGGAAAGAACAATTCGTTTCGCTCTTTGGAACAATGAAGAAACAGGACTGAATGGAGCTCGTGCGTATGTAGAACAACGAGCTGAACTCCAAGGTTGGGAAGATCCAGTAGGATCCGGTCAATACCCTGAACCGACTTGGGTTGCTATGATTCAGCATGATATGATGATGTGGGATCACGGGATGCCGAGGGAAGATGGAACCTATAACCCAAATCAAAGACCTGAAGCAGATATTAATATAGAATTTCAGTCAGGAGCAAAATACGCTGATAGGGCTATGAGGCTCGCTTTTTTCTTGCGTGACGCTAACGAGAAATATGCAACGGATTATCCTGGAGCCGTGGGAAATCATATGACCAATACAGATTCCACACCTTTCATGGATCTAGTGCCAGCAGTAAGCTTGAGGGAAAATGAAAGAGGGATGCATACTGGAGCAGGCTGGAATCCAACTTGGCACCAACCGATAGACGTCTTCGATACCTTTAGTGATGATGATTTCCGGTTAGGACTGAATGCCGCCCAGACTACTTTGGGTGCGATTGGGCAACTCGCTGGAGCTACCCTTAACGAATAGCTGATTAAGGATTTTCTGGACCGGAATATACAATGGAGATACAGTCTTAATCTAGAAAGACATGATCAAATATAGCCCAGAGATAGCTAAAGTCACAGATCCTTTATTTGAAAAAGTAAAGAACGTGATTCCTTCTGTTGAATGGCCAATTATGGCTCCGTTGATTTATAGAATCAATGAATTGAAGACGGAGAAGAATGCTGTGGTGCTTGCGCACAACTATCAGACTCCGGATATCTATCATTGCGTGGCTGATTTTGTTGGCGATTCACTTCAACTCGCCATGCAAGCCCAGCAAATAGACGCAGACATCATTGTACAAGCCGGTGTTCATTTTATGGCAGAAACGTCAAAGTTACTGTCCCCAGACAAAACTGTTTTGATTCCTAGTCTTGATGCAGGTTGTTCGTTGGCTGCATCCATCACGGGAGAGGATGTTCGTCAGCTCAAGAGAAAATATCCAGGTGTTCCTGTCGTGACTTATGTTAACACTTCAGCTGGTGTAAAAGCAGAAGCCGATCTCTGTTGTACATCGGCTAATGCAATAGCCGTAGTCGAAGCTTTCGGGGTTGATAGGGTAATACTCCTTCCTGATGAATTTTTGTCGAAAAATGTCGCAGGTCAGACTGATGTGGAGATCATTGCATGGAAGGGGAGATGTGAAGTCCACGAGAGATTTACAGCAGAAGAACTCAGACAGTATAGAAAATCTTCTCCAGGAATTTCTATTTTAGCTCATCCGGAGTGCTCTCCAGAAGTATTAGAAGAAGCAGATTTTGCTGGTTCAACCTCTTCATTGATTCGCTATGTAAATGTGAATCGCCCACCAAAGGTTATGATGGTGACAGAGTGCTCCATGAGCGACAATGTTTCCGCTGAAATTGGAGAAGATGTCGAATTCATAAGGCCCTGTAATTTGTGCCCACATATGAAAACCATAAATTTGCAGAATATTATAGAGAGCCTGGAACTAATTAGGTATGAAGTCACAATTCCAGAGGACATTTCTTCAAGAGCTCGTCAAGCTGTCCAAGGAATGATTGATCTTGAGGTCGAAGGAAAAGATTTTGAACAAAGAAGTGTGCTGAGAAGCGTAGTTGTTGAAGACAGATTATCTTTGAGTCATCTGGACACGGTATCTCAGTAGAGTGTTTTCCTAATCCGTCTAAGGGATACGATTTGCCGCTACCGGAAATTCTTTTTAGGAACTTAGTTGAGAAAAGCTTAACTGAAGATCTGGGATCTGGTGGCGACATCACTTCGGATCGATTGATCAAGCAAGAAGTTGAGATTTCAGCTGGAATTCTTGCACGGCAGCAGGGAGTTTTGGCTGGAGATATGGTTGCCGGGCTGACTTTTGACATTGTGGACTCGAATCTTTCCATTGATTGGAAAGTTTCTGACGGCCAGGTGTTGTCATCGGGCACAATTGTGGCCGTGATCGTCGGTGCAGCTTCTTCTATCCTTAAGGCTGAAAGAACAGCTCTGAACTTCCTAGGGCATCTTTCTGGAGTGGCCACTGCAACTAACGAAATGGTTGTTGCAGTCGCTGGAACCAATGCTAAAATTTGTTGCACCAGAAAGACCACACCAGGCCTGAGAGCCTTAGAAAAATATGCTGTTAGGGTAGGTGGCGGGGTTAATCACAGATATGGTTTAGATGGAGGAGTATTGATAAAAGACAACCATATAGCAATCTCCGGAGGAGTTTCCAATGCCTTTAAGATGATCGGTGATATAGGGCCAGATATAGGGGTGGAGATAGAGGTAGACACTCTAGAGCAGTTTGAAGAAGCGTTGAGTTGTGGAGCTCGTTCCATTCTGCTGGACAATATGGATAACGCAACCTTGTCCGAAGCGGTGAAAACCAACAATGGTAAGGCCTTACTCGAAGCATCTGGGAATGTCACACTTGATTCGGTCGGAGCGATAGCGGCTACTGGAGTCGATTACATTTCGAGCGGATGGATTACACACTCCTCACCAGTATTGGATTTCGGCCTAGATCTAGCATTTTGATTAGCTAGGATGATGGACTATTGGATTGAAAGTAGTTTGTCACCGAGTTCACGTGCCAATCTTTCAAGATTTGTCACTCCCCCGGAATAATTTCTAAGCAGTACGATGCTAAGTTGTGAATCAGGTTGAAATAAGAGGTACGCATTATAGCCAGCTACTGACCCACCATGGCTGACCCACCAAAAGCCTGCTTCATCTTTGCTGAGAGAGAAACCCAAACCATAACCCTCAGTATCACTTTCTGGTGTTCGTATCGACAGCATACTCTTTCGCTGGCTCTCTGAGAGTAGCTGAGGTTCTCTTCCAGTCATGATTCTGGAAAATTTGGCAAGGTCACTGGTCGTAGAGTAGACTCCACCGTTGGGAACTTTATAGCCTCTTCCGGCATGTTCTAAGAATGGAACAGTTCCATCTATAACTCCATCCTGGTAAACATAGCCCGAAGCCAGAAGAGGTCTCAGCCTATCATCTATAGCGAAGGTTGATGAAGTCATACCAAGCGGTTGGAAAATTCGATCCTCAACAAGATCCATGAATGGAGCACCAGCGGCCCTAGAAAGAGCAAGCCCCAGTATTCCATATCCTATATTAGAGTATGAATATTCCTCCCCGGGATCGGCTTGGGACTGAGTATGTTTGATGGAAGTCAGTATTTTGTCTTCCCAGGCTTCGACGGGTCCAGATGCAGCTCCTTCCACATCGGGTTCCCTAATCAACCCACTGGTATGGCTAGCCAGTTGGCTCAGGGTTATGGAGGGAATGATCCCCTGAGTATTTTGTATGATTTCGGGGAGAAATTTCGATACTGGATCGTCTATGCTGAGTAGTCCGTCCTGAGCAAGAAGCATCATTAGTACTGCAGTAATTGATTTTGAAATGGATCCCGTTCGATAGATGTGATCAGGTCGAGCTAGCTCAGAAGTTTCTCTATCTATGATACCGAAGGCATCAGAGTGAATCACGTCACCGTGCTGGAAGATTCCGAAAGAAATACTACCGACATCATCTGTTTTGACATCTTTCTCTATTTGGCTAGAAAATTCTAAAACGAAAGAATCGAAATCAGATTGTTCAGAGGTACAGGAAGCATAGAAAAAAATTGAAGCTACTGTAGCAAATACCAATACCATTTGTGGTAATTGTTTAGTCGATTTCATGGACAGTTTGCTCTCCTCAGAAATGCTATTTTAGGGTGAGCTTTAATGTCATGCTGACAGTCCATTGTTTAGAACTTTCTCCATTGCTGCAACGAAGCGATCTAATTCTTCAAGACTGGTATAAACGTTGGGTGTAATCCTTAGACCTTGGAATTGAGGATGGTTAATTGCAACGGTGATTATTCTATGTTCATTCCATAGCCATTCTTTTAGTTGGGCGATGTCTTGTCCGATGATCTCTACATTGGCTATACCCGCTGCTAGCCCAGGCTGTAGGCTGGTATGGATACGGATTCTATCATTTCTGAGCAATTGGTCGATCCAATAATTTCTTAGATATACCAATCGAGCTTCTTTCCGTTTAGATCCAATCCCTTGATGGAAAGTCAGAGCCTCTGCAATAGACAAGTAATTGGCGGCCGGGGCTGTTCCTATTTCTTCAAATTTTCGGATATTTTCTTTCTGAGATTCACGGGCTGCCATGAGAGGCCAGATGTCTTTAATGGATTCTTTTTTAACATAAAGAAGACCGGTACCGTGTGGGGCAAAAAGCCATTTGTGTAGGCTTACTGAATAGTTGTCACACCCTAGATCAGGAATCTTGAAATCAAAATGTGCCAGCGCATGGGCTCCGTCTACAATTACCGGAATCCCATATTTTCTGGCCATAGTTGTTACTGCTTTTACTGGTAATATTTGGCCGGTGAGATTAATCATATGACACATTAGGATCAATCGGGTCTTAGGCGTGATATGAGCTTCGAATAGCTCGACTATAGCTTCGGGATCTTCAGCTGGGACTGGTATATCAAATTGCTTGAGGAC
>DUCW01000175.1:0-2182 GCA_012959595.1 Gemmatimonadota bacterium | reverse complement strand
TTGTCTGAATGTCGTCAGCATACGTCCGTAATCTTGTGTAGTAGTTAAGACCTCATCCCCTGGATTTAAGTCATAACCCAGCTGACAAATCTGGAGGCTTTCGGAGGAATTTCTAGTGAAGGCTAGCTCCTCCGGATCAACATCCCATTCCATGGCCATTCTTTTCCTAACACCTTCTCGCTGAGGGTGCAGTATTTGCACCATCGTATATGCGGGGGCCTGGTTTGAATAATCCAAGTGTCTTTTCATAGCCTCTTGGACGAATCCAGGGGATGGGCTAACGTGCCCATTATTCAGATTGACAAGGCTTCGGTCTACTGTGAAAGCTCGACTCACCTCAAACCAGAAGTCTTCATTTTGAGCTATCTCTTGACTTGATCCCTTATAAAGGGCTAATGAAGAGAGGGTCTCTATAGCATTTGGATGGAATGAGCTTTGGATGTCAGGAACGTTTCTTGCAGTTAGTGCAAGTGGTACGGACATAGTAGCTAAAAAATCACGACGGGTTGTCATAAAAACCTCACTGGTAATAGGATCTTGTCCAAATGTAGTTAGGTAACGGCAGCTATGCCACAAGAAGGGACTTAAGCTATGCGTAATGATTTGCTATATTGGTCTCAGTCAGCCTTCGATCGGAAAGTAACATACTGATGGTAAGGGGAGAGCATTGTTGAAGCTTAACTACAAATTGGGGATGCAAGCTTCGTGCCTCCTGCTGGCGATACAGTTGGTTGGTGTCGGCGATCTTAGAGGTCAGCGACCTGATTCCATCGGTGTCGATTCCACGCAAACTTTTCCGCAGGTGTTTCTGATGGAAGAATTGACTGTTTTGCCTGGACAGAGAATGACGGCAGTGGGTGGGGTTGGAGTGCTAGAACTTTCGGTGGACTCCATTAGTGGGCTTCCGATCCCAACCCTCGAACAAGCTCTGAGGAAGGCACCACTAGTGAGGGTTCGTAGGAATTCTCGTGGTGAAGCTCAGCCAAATTTAAGAGGTGGAAGAGACAGGCAGGTGGCAATTATTATGGATGGCATACCTTTGACTCTGGGTTGGGATCATAGGACTGATCTTTCCATCATACCGCTAACGTCAGCGGAATCAGTTAGTGTAATCAGGGGATTATCCTCTGTTTTGCATGGTCCCAATGTACTTGCTGGATCTATAGAGATAGATGTCTCTGGAGGAGTATCGAAGGAGAGATTTCCCAAGCCTGTGACTGTTAGTATGGGTGTGGATCATGTGGGGAGTAGAGTGATAGGCAGCAGTGGCGAAAAATTGTTAGAATTGTCTAGTGGGGCCTTGCTTCTCAAGATAGGTGTTGGCTCAAGGGATAGGCCCGGATTTTCCATTCCAGACTTTGGCGACCGTCCGATAGGTCGAACTGGGATGCTCCATGGTGATGGGAACCTCAGGCTAAATAGCGATAGTAAGCACGTGGATGGATTTTTATCTGCTAGGTATAGTAATAATGAAGGAGGATGGGCCTCTATCGTTGCTTCTGGATCAGATCTGGAACGCGGGGTTGCACCAGAAATACATGAGGAAAATCCCCGACTTTGGAGATATCCAGACCAGAAGCGTGGAGTCCTAATAATTTCCTCCGGATCCAGTAGACGCCAAACCAAATGGGGATCTGGAGAAGTCGAAGTTAGTGCGGGAATTGATAGAGGGAGTTTCGAGATCCAACAATTTCAAACTGCCCAATATGATCATCAAATTGGCAAGGAAAATGGTCGCGACCAAACTATAACCTTGCGAAGTATGGGGAAGCATTCTGTAGGGTCTAAGGCTGAGTATAGTGCCGCTTTGACCTATGCGGATATTAGTCATAGTGAAAGGGTGTCCAAGAGGTCTGCTGGCTATTTGGTCAAGAGACCTTCCTTTCCTCAGATAAACAATTATCGCCAGCGGATTTGGAGTTTGGGTAATGAGATAGAGAGAACTTTTGGGAGCTTCTTAGGTTGGGATGCGTCTGAGACTACCCAGGCCAGTTTTGGTCTGACAGTGGATGGTGCAGATACACCTAACCCTGGTGACAAACCAGCACTCAAAAGGTTGTCTGACTGGGGGGGAAGGCTAGGCTTCTCTACATATTTACCTTCTAGTGAAGTTCGTTTGCATGGTGGGTTGAGTCGACGCGCACGGTTCCCCTCTCTTAGGGAATTGTATTCTGACGCTCTG
>DUCW01000174.1:9552-15395 GCA_012959595.1 Gemmatimonadota bacterium | reverse complement strand
CACCTGAACCTACACGGGGATGGAGTCAGGGATATTGCATTCCATGTTGAAGACGCCGACCACGCCTACCAGCATGCGATCGAACAAGGAGCGATCGGAGAAACGGAGCCCCATGAGGTAGTAGACGACTATGGGCGTATCCGACGTGCTGCCATTCGTACGTACGGCGACACCATTCATTCTCTGATTTCCTACGAGGACTACTCTGGGCCGTTTTTGCCTGGCTACCAACCACAGGTCATCCCCGGAAACAGTTGCGGCATCAAGAGGGTCGACCACATCGTTGGAAACGTGGAACTCGGTAAGATGAATCACTGGGCAGACTGGTACACCGACGTCATGGGCTTCGAACGATACATTTCATTCGATGACAAGGACATCTCGACTGAATACTCTGCCCTGATGAGTATCGTCATGAGCGACAACACCTATTCAATTAAATTCCCGATCAATGAGCCTGCCGAAGGCAGAAAGAAGAGCCAGATTGACGAGTACCTGGAATATTACAATGGCCCAGGCGTACAACATCTGGCCATGCTAACAGACGATATTCTGGAAACGGTACGGAGCCTAAGAGAACGCGGAGTAGAATTCCTGAGTGTACCTGAAACGTATTACCAAAATCTTCCCGATCGCATCGGAGAAATCGACGAAACTATCAAAGCCATTGCCGAGTTGGGCATTCTAGCCGACAGGGACGAGGACGGCTACTTGTTGCAGCTCTTTACCAAACCAGTTCAAGATAGACCTACGGTTTTCCTTGAACTCATCCAGCGAAAAGGTAGTCGCGGTTTCGGAAAAGGAAATTTCAAAGCACTGTTTGAAGCTATCGAACACGAGCAGAGCCTAAGAGGGAATCTGTAGGCCCAATATAATCGGGGTCAGAACAATATCACAAACTGATTTCAAATTGAAAAAATATATGGCTGGCATCTCGCTCAGTCTGTCTTCTCGGATTTTGGTACATTCTGACATCATGTTTACCGAATTAGGCCAGCAATCTATAAAACTAAATAACACTGATCTGGCTCTGTCAGTCCAAACCAAATAAGTTTCTAAGAAGAAGAGATCATCCCTGGGAGGAAGCTTACAACCATGCCCTATTACCAGAAACGCGGCGACTTACCTAGAAAGCGTCACATGCAGTTCAGAAATTCTGACGGAGAGCTTTACCCTGAGCACCTGGTGGGTAATAAGGGATTTGAGGGGATTTCATCTCTACTCCATCATCTGAGACCCCCGACCACAATAAAGAGTGTGGATCTCGTTCACGAATACAATCTTGAAGCCGATCCAGATCCACGGATACGTCACCGTCATTTCAAACTGTTTGATCTGCCAGCGTCCGGAGACCCAATCTTGGGGCGAACGCCCCTGCTGTTCAATCCAGACCTGACCGCCTGGTTCGTACGCCCGTCCGAAGAGACTGAATCCTTTTATAGGAACGCCCAGGCGGACGAACTGGTTTATGTAATTACGGGCAGTGGAAAACTGGAAACACAATTCGGAGAGATCGTCTTCAAGGAGGGCGACTACATTGTGGTTCCCAGGGGTGTCCTCCATCGCTTTCACTTTGATGCGACCGACAATAACAGAGAAGCTGGATTGGCGTCACTCCTCGTTTTGGAAGCACCTGGATATTTCCGTGCACCTAAACGCTACCGTAACGAACACGGTCAGTTGATTGAAGGTGCACCGTACAGCGAAAGAGATATCCGGCCCCCAACCAACTTGCAGACTGTCGACGAAACTGGTGAGTTTCCAATCCTGGTCAAACAGTACGACGCACTCTCCCAGGTGATCCTCGACCATCACCCGTGCGACGTCGTTGGATGGGACGGCTATTTCTATCCCTGGGCACTATCGATACATGATTTCGAGCCGAAGGTTGGACGCTTCCATCTGCCGCCTCCAGTTCATCAGACGTTTGAGTGTGAGGGGTTCGTTGTGTGTTCCTTCTGCCCGCGTCCGTTTGACTTCGACCCAGAATCGGTCCCCGCTCCCTACGCACATTCGAATGTAATGTCCGACGAAGTGCTGCTGTACGTGTCGGACGAATTCATGAGTCGCAAGGGAATTTCATTCGGATCGATGACGCTACATCCAGACGGAATCCCCCATGGACCCCACCCAGGTCGCACCGAAAGTTCGATCGGCCAGAAGGGTACAGATGAATTAGCGGTAATGTTCGATTCGTTCAGGCCACTTAAAGTCGTTAAGGGACTTGGACAGATAGAGGATGCTTCCTACATGACCAGCTGGATTGAGTAAAACAGGATGCGTGATACGGCTTAGGAAGATCGGATGATGTTACGCTTTGCGTACGTCCTCTTCGCGTCATTTCTTTTTTTCAGTGGTGCCTCGGGTCAGAGCTATCTTCGCACAAATCTCACCGATCAGGTCGATGAACTCTTCTCGCATTGGGACCAACAAAATGCACCCGGTGCAACCATCGGAATTTATCAGGACGGAGAGATCGTCTATGCCCAGGGCTATGGAACCGCCAATCTCGACCATAACATCCCCCTAACTCCTGGTTCGGTCCTCAGGATCGGATCCATCTCCAAGCAATTCATGGCCATGTGTGTGGCCATATTGGCTGAGCAGGGACAGCTATCACTAGACGATGACATCCGCATGTACCTTCCTGAAATGCCCGACTATGGAAATTCCGTCACTATAAGGCACCTGCTGCACCATACTAGCGGCATACGGGAATACCTCGCACTGGTTAGTTTGGCCGGCAAACCTGAGGGCGGCGTGTTTGGTTATACCGCCAAGGAACTTGTGGAAATGCTTTCCCGACAGAAGGCACTCAATTTCGAGCCTGGCAGTCAGTTCTCTTATACCAATTCCGGATATTTCCTGCTCGCGGAAATTGTCACACGGGTCAGCGGCATAAAAGCCAGTGCATTCGCCCTCCAGAACGTTTTCGAGCCGCTCGGGATGACCAGCACCCAGTTCTATGACGACCGCAACGCCATCATTCATAACCGGGCATTCGGCTATTCCCCCAAACCAGGCGGTGGCTACAGCCTGGACATCTTGCGTTCGGACGTGATCGGAGACCTCGGAGTCATCACAACGGTCGAAGACTTTCTCAAATGGGATCAAAATTTCTATGAGAATCGCTTGGGCATCGGAACCGATGATTTGATCAACACCATGTTTACGCGGGGACGAACAAACGACGGAGAAGAACTGCCCTATGCACTGGGTGTGACCTTCGGGTCCTACCGCGGTCTGAACACTATGGGTCACGGGGGTTCGGCTGTCGGATACCGTGCGGAATTTCTGCAATTCCCCGACCAACGTTTTTCAGTCGTTATTCTTTCCAATGTGAGCTCGTTTCAACCGGGAGTATTGGCTCAAGGGGTCGCCGACCTCTACCTGGATGACCAGTTCAAGGAGCCCAGCCGCACGAACAACCCAGAACAAACCCAATCCGAAATATCTGAGATCCTGGAGCGACCGATTCTCGACATGAGTGATTTCGTGGGGGAGTTCTACAGCGATGAACTCGATGTCTCCTATTCACTCCTGCTGAAAGAAGATGGACTCTATCTGGACTTACGCGGACTGGCATCTGAGTTAATCCCGTACTCGGAAGACCGACTTAATTGGGGTCGCCGTGAGCTGATTTTCTCTCGCGACGAAAATGATGATGTTTCAGGCTTTAGAATCAATGTTGGCGAAATACAGAGCCTGGAGTTTTTGAAACTTAAATAGGGCCCTTCATGAGTTAGTTCCGCAACCCATCACCATTGCCAATAACCAAGGCTATGAATCCAACTACCAAAGCTAGTCCTCCCAAAATTATCCCGCCGACTACACCGCCGACTACAGCGAAAGGACTCCAGCCATCTTCCTCTTCCCATACCTCCAGTTTCACTATATCAGCTATCGGCACCGACAATCCGTCCGATGACACAATCTCATCCCCCTCCACAGAAGGAGAATACAACAAATACTGGGTCCTGTCCTCGGTGGTGATACGGACCTGATCTGGATGTGTTCCTTCGATATAATCCGCAACGGATACATCACCATTAGGAGAAGTAGACAAACCAGTATTTTGCCAACTATTTCCAGCACACGCCGTTGCATGCCCCATCAAAAACAACAAAAAAATCCCGCGAAATCGATACTTAATCTTAGTCCTCCTTAAGGAAGTGTCTATTCAACGTACAGCACTCCATTGGATGTGCAAATTTCCAGAGACACCCTTACCTAGTGGGATTCCTGTAGCTTCCTGCGCATCAATTTGTTAGACGCCGTTCTGGGCAACTGATCCATTACGATCACCTCTGACACCCTGAACAGCGGATTCATTGATCGGCTCAGTTCACGGTCCAAATCAGTCTTCATCCGATCGGCCTGAACATCGGCAGCAGGACTCGGCACTACATAGACCACTAACTGCTCGGCTCCTCCGTCGGGTGGGGCGACGCCCACTGCGGCACACTCACCGATATCTGGATGAGTCTCAAGCACCCGCTCCAGCTCTAGGGACCCGACCTTGATGCCCCCAAGGTTCATGGTGTCGTCCATCCTGCCCTCCACCTTGTAAAAACCCTGAGACAATTTTCGGATCCGGTCGCCGTGCCTCCTGAGAACTTCCCCAGCTGGACCAGCGGAACATCCCTGGTAGTAGACGTCCTCATGGTCTGCGTTCAGCAGAGTTTGAGAAAGTCCGATCGACGGAGGAATCAGGAACAGCTCACCCGCCTCATTCTCACTGGCAAACTCGCCGTCATCGGTCACGATCGCACTGTCAATTCCGAGGGCCATGGTAGTAAACGTGCTGGGCGATGCTGGCTGGAGGAGAGTGCCGGTTATATGCCCGCCCCCAATCTCGGTACCTCCTAAGTACTCGATGACCGGAGCTCGGTAGTCGGTGCGACTCATCAGCCACAGATAGTCTTTCCTGTTCGACGGCTCGCCAGTCGACGAGAACACCCGAACCGAGGACCACCGGTTCGATTTCATGGATCCATTCGCTTTCCATGCCTTCACCAGGGCCGGTACGACGCCGAGCATCGAGACATTGGCATCCTCGACAAAATCGGTGAACTCCTGGCCTCCAGGATTTCCCTCGAACAGAGCGATGGTCGCCTTATTGATTAGGCTGGCAAAAATCAGCCACGGCCCCATCATCCATCCGATGTTGGTGGGCCAGGCGACTACTTCACCAGGGCGGATATCCTGATGGAGATGGCCGTCCATCGCTGCCTTGATGGGGGTCAGGTGGTTCCACGGAATCGCTTTGGGCGTGCCGGTCGTTCCCGAAGAGAACAGAATATTGACTGGCTGATAAGGATCCCCGGTGATTTTCTCACAGTTCCCGTCATTATCTACAAGCTGCTGCCAGGTCAGGTCTCCCTCACGCAGGGAATCACTCAGTTCACTGCCTTCGGGGATGACCACCGCCTTTGGTGCTCCAGCTTCAACCGCCTTCGAATACATGGGAAGTTTCTTCCCACACCGGGTCTGGGTGTCGACCGTGATCAGACCCTTCGCTCCAGCAAGTTCCAGCCGCTTGCCCAGCTCTTCCGAGGAAAAACTGTCGGCGATCGATACCGCACAGCACCCCGCTCGAATAATCCCCAAGTAAGCCGCTACGCATTCGAGGGTCATGGGCATATAGAGTGCGATCCGGTCGCCCACTGAAAATCCATGGTCCGTCAGGCCCTTGGCCACCCGGTTCACCTGTTCCTCCAGCTGGCCGTAGGTCGTGACCGCAAGCTCGGTCGATCCTTCTTTACGAGTTACGACCGCTGGGCGTTCTGCAGGTGCCGAGAAACACGAGTCGACGATATTCATTGTGGCGCCCGCGAACCATT
>DUCW01000174.1:0-9540 GCA_012959595.1 Gemmatimonadota bacterium | reverse complement strand
GCTCAAAACGGAAGCTGACTCTTCACCAAACTGTATACTGAGGCGCCCGACCACCATCTTCCAAAACCCTGAACGATCGCTGCATGATTGCTCGTGCATGTGTTGGTAGCTGTCGACTCCGGCCAGCTCCATGAACCTGGCTAGGTTTGTGCGGTCCCGCTCCAGGTCCGGGCTCCAGACGATAGGGGGGCCATCCGTCTCAGGACGACCCTCAAAATTCGTCTCAAAGAATTCCCACTGGTCATCAAAGCCGATCTCGCTGGATGTGTTTCGAACGAACTGATCCCATGCCTGGTCTTGTTCGATCGCTTTGTTGGAGCGGTTGTGTTCCACGGTCATCCTTTAGGGCTATTAATCCAGTTCACAAGTCTGCTACTACGAGCATCCAAAGTTAGAGTGTTTAGCTCCATCCGAAAGACATCTTCTAGTACCACTCCGTTGAGTCCATGCCTATCTAAGTCTATATTTCCTGCTTCTCGGGACGTGGCGCAGCTCGGTAGCGCACCTGAATGGGGTTCAGGGGGTCGCCGGTTCAAATCCGGCCGTCCCGATTTAGAGGGGTTCGGCATGATTCTTGCGCACTACTGAATTAAAGACTCGTTTCAGTGGAGGGAAATCATGGAAGAACTAATCGCATGTCACGATGTAATCCTGAATTATGCCAGTGCAGATCCAATCAGCGCATTTTTTGGATTTTGCGTACTGGTTTTGGAACTCATCGGTCAGTGGACTGGCATGGGCTATGAGCTAGCGAACATCGTGATATTTGTGGTACTGCAACCCTTATTAATTATATTCTTCCTGACGCTCTGGCTACTGGAAAAACGCAAGAACGCAAGACTAGGAGACTGAGGATGAGAGCTATTGCCGTTGCTTTTGGATTATGCGTGTCAGCTCCGTGGGTTTCACCCGTCGAAGCACAGGACGATCGTGAGTGGAGTCCTCGCTTACTAGGCATCGAAGCAAGTTTCATGATGTCAGAAGGACTGGACCAATTCGGTGAGCTTAGTGGGGGAGGTTTGGGGTTTACTAGCGGCATAACTTGGATGCCTTGGCAAACCAGTAATTTTGGAGCTCGCTTCGATCTCATGTTCAATGTCTACGATAGAGCACACCATCCTGTTTGTCTGACCACACCATGCTGGATGAAGAGTGACATGATTACTACCAACGGTACTTTTCAGTTCGGAATCGGTCCCGAATGGACACTTAGTCGCAGACCAGCTCAGCCCTACCTTTTTGCCACTGCAGGCCCGTCAGTATTCTACACGAGTTTAGGAATGGCAGGATGCGGTGGTGGCGGTGAACACAACAATGATAATCACTGTAGCGAAAACTACTTCAGCGACTGGGGGCTTGCTGCCCGAGCTGGAGGAGGCTTGCGTTACCACTTCCATGAGATCTTCGGTGTGAACTTAGGGTTCGCATACCAGCATCATGGGACTCGGGAGTATATGGTGAAGGGAGACCTCGGTCTTTACGAAGATGGGACAGTCAAGATCGATAACATGCGCCACTCTCGGGCTAACAACTTAAGCTTCGAGATCGGAATGCATTTCAATATTCCCCAGGGGTTCGAAAGGGAGTGATACTAGAAAAATGCTGGATTTCGCTCATAGGATGAGTGTCATATGTTGATTAGACACTTCCACCAAGGAGGAGTCTATGGAGTTCTTAGGGTCAAATCTATTCACAAACGTCTTGCTATCAGTGATCGCTGTTGATCTCTACTTTGAGTCGAAAAAAACACACAATCTGCTTCGTTCCCCTCCGTTCTGAATGTTGCCTCATGCACCCCGGGAGGGTGACCAGAAATACAAGGACGAGGAGGATAATAAGGCTGGGATATGACCTGCATCGTCTGTAAAAGTGATTTAGTTGAAAACTTTAGAGTCATAGACAGTAAAACATACTGGAAATGCAATTTTTGTTTGGCAAAATTTTTGGACAAGAGTCACTATCTGGACCCCCTATTCGAAAAAAATCGTTATTTAGAACACGAGAATAGAATTGACGATGAGACATATAGGAATTTCCTATCAAGACTGGGAGATCCATTAAAAGAAAAATTATCACAAAATGACAAGGGACTTGATTTCGGTTGTGGACACGGACCGGCATTAGCGGACATGCTGAGATCAGACGGCTTTAGAATGGATCTGTACGATCCGTTTTTCTTTCCTGATAAAAGTATTTTTTCCAAGAAATATGATTTCATCACGTGCACGGAAACGGCAGAACACTTCTTTGATCCGTATAAAGAATTTGATGTACTGGATGGGCTGTTAGTCACTGGTGGTTGGTTGGGGGTAATGACCTGTTTCTTGACCGATGAAGAGTTGTTTGAAAATTGGTACTATCGAAGAGATCCTACCCATGTAGTTTTCTATGCAGAAAAGACATTCGAAGTGATTGCGTCCCAGAGAGAATGGAATTGTGAAATTAAATCAAAAGACGTTGTTTTGTTGAGAAAAGTGTGACAATGGTACGTTCACCAGTACTTCTTTACGACGGTCTTTGTGGTTTTTGCGATCGAACGGTACAGTTTATTCTAAGGGTCAATCCAGAAGGTGTGCTCAAATTTGCTCCTCTCCAGGGCGAGTTCGCGTCTTCGCTGAGACAACGACACTCGCCACTGAAAGGAATGGATTCTCTGATCGTTGTAGAGTTGGGAGCTATGGGGAAGGAAGAGCAAGTATATGTAAGATCAAGTGCAGTACTGAGAATCGCTTGGTATTTGGGTGGATTGTGGCGAATTCTTGGGGTTCTTAGAGTTGTCCCTAAACCATTACGAGATTGGGCGTATGATCTTTTTGCTCGTTCACGCTATCAATATTTTGGACGTTTGGACTCCTGCACCACCCCATCGTCTGAGATGAGCTTCAGGTTCCTGGACTGAGTAATCTCTTAAGAGCGTCGGTTGCGGGACTATTTCCAGCTTTGGCCTCTAAGTGCAGTGGCCCTGGATATCGCCAGTAGGAACGCGATCGAAAATGATTGAAAATCCCTCATTTAGTTAGTGAGAAACTTGGTGAAGGGTCCAGTGACACTCGGCAGATTCTCAAACTTAGTTGCATGATAGGTCCCATCGACACTGCAAAAATTACTGTTCCCAACCCTATTGAGCCTCCTAGGATGGCTGCTATCAGTAGTACTGTTATCTCTACACTGTTTCTTGTAAAACGAAGGCTTTTACCGAGTTTGTTGGATAATCCCATGGCGAATCCATCTCTCGGTCCTGCTCCAAGGCGTGCTCCGATATAAAGTGCACTGGCTAGCCCCATTATACTTATTCCTCCGAAAAATTGAATGATCCCATACAGGCCTCCAGTGGCCTCAGGCATCCAATCCTGAACACGCACGAAATCTATCCAGGGTCCTACTGTTAACATATTAAGAACGGTAGCTAAGCCAGGTTTAACTGATAGCACTAACCAGCTGAAAATGATGATCATGAATCCAAAGCTTTGAGAGATGCGACCAAAAGTGAAACCAGATCGAATACTTATGATTTCATGAAAAGCAGACCAAGGATCAAGTCCGATGTGAGCCTCTAACATCAAAGACACTGCCACTCCGTAAAGGAATAAACCGATTTGAAGTCTGCCCATATATATCCAGAATTTCAAGCTAAAGAATGTGTCTAGGGTCATGCAGTTTATCGGTCCTTATTTGTCGAGAGGTACTGGTTTGAAGTAGTCCAAGATTGGTAAAGCTAATAGGTTTCGGACGAGAATTGGCTCCCTGTTGTTGAAAGAGTGTTCTGTTTCTTTAGCAAGTGTTTTAGTTTTGGTCATACTATTCTTAAATTAATGGGAGAGATGCAATGAGTGGCGAGGAAAGCAGTCCGCATTTTACCAAATACAGAAGATGGTTGGGCTACGCACTGTGTGGCGGTGGAGCCTCTCTGATGTACTCTGACAAAACTACTGTTGGTGCAGTGATATTAGGACTAGGGTTGTTACTAGTTGTGTTCCATAGGAAGAAGTGAAGGGTATAAGAACCCTCTGGGTAGGGGGACGAGTCACTTAAGAAACCATAGCCGTTTTTCCATAGTCTTCTATGACGTCGCTAGTAGTATCTGTTAGAAATATTGTTCAGGAGAAATAATGAGTAATCCGACCGTGACCATCGAAACAAACCTCGGCACTATAGAAGCGGAATTATTTCAAGATGGCACTCCAAAAACTGTAGGTAACTTCATAGAATTGGCAAAAAAAGGCTATTATGACGGCGTGGTGTTTCACCGAGTGATAGAGGGATTCATGGTTCAAGGTGGTGACCCTGACGGTACGGGCAGGGGAGGACCCGGATATACGATTCCAGATGAATTCGGAGAAGGTCTGACCCATAGTGAAGCTGGCGTATTTTCCATGGCTAACGCTGGTCCAAACACTGGTGGTTCGCAGTTTTTTATCACTCTTGCAGCTACGCCTTGGTTGGACGGTAAGCACGCCATTTTTGGCAAAGTATCAACCGGGCTAGAGGTAGTAGAGGCGATAGGACGGGTCCAGACCAGTGCGGCCGACCGACCGACCGAAGATGTGGTTATGGAAAAAGTGACCGTGAGTGACTAGTTGATAGGTGGCTCTTTCGGTGCGGATCTGAGAGTAACCTCGAGTAAAACCTTATCTATTAGGGTGCTCCCCTCACTGCACGACCAGCAAGGTCACCCGTGTGCTCACCGTCACGCAGTGTCACCACTCCATTAACAATCACTAGGGGTATACCAATTGGATATTGATGAGGATCGTTAAATGTTGCCTGGTCGTTAATGGTTGCAGGGTCGAAAGCGACAAGATCGGCAAACGCTCCAGCTTTTATGATGCCGCGGTCTTGTAGTCGTAATTTTTGCGCTGGCATTTGGGTCACTTTATGGATCGCTGATTCTAGGGTGAGTGCTCCAGTTTCCCGAACATAGTGGCCTAGGAATCGAGGGAAAGAACCGTATCCACGAGGATGGGGAGAGCCGCCTGAAAGTGGTCCGTATGGTGCGTAGCTTCCACCATCCGAGCATAGCATTCCGAGCGGATGAGCGAGTATCTTTGCAGTATTCTCTTCACTCATCCCGTGTCCGATCATTCCGACACTTCCTCCGTTTGTTTCCAGGAGATCTATCACGAGTTCATAGGCCTCAACACCTCGAGCACGGGCTAGATCTCCGACCAAGCCACCGCGTGCCCATGCTGTGGAAGTCCCTGTGCTTGAGATCTGGACTGAATTCCAGTCTCCTAGCAAGGCAACTTTTTCTCGACATGCTTTTTCCAAGCGGTTTGCAGATTCAGGATCTCTTAGACGCTTGAGGAACTCTTGATTTCCACCTGTCCGGTATTCACTGGGAAATAGATTGGATAACCCAGTCGCATAGGCTGTATATGGATAACGATCGAAATGCACATCAACACCATCGGCTTTTGCTTGTTCTAAAAGTTTGAGGGCAGCGTCTGCTTTCCAGTAGTTCCTTTGGCCCTGAGCCTTCAGGTGGGAGATTTGGACAGGAACATTGGCGAGTCTGCCTACGTGGAGTGCTTCTTCAACCGCTGCCAGGAGTCGATCGTCCTCGTTTCGCATATGTGAGGCGTAGGGGTACCCTGTGCCTTGCAATACGGATGCGAGTTCGACAAGCTCCTCTAGGTTGGCAAGCCCGCTTGGGGTGTACTCCAGACCAGACGATAAACCGACGCATCCTCCCGCGATCTGTCCCGACAATAGCGACTGCATGGTCGACATCTCGGTTTCGGTTGCCGGACGATCAGAGTAGCCTACTATTAGACCACGCAGGGCTCCATTGCCGACCATTGTCCCTACGTTAACGGCTGGACGCTCCCGGTCGACACGGTCCAGGAATCCCACTGGATCCCGGAAATCTATCTCGATCCCGTATCGGTTGCGGTAGCTGTCTCGGGTGTCCTCAAATCCAGCATCCGACCAGGGCCCAATAGAGTTTCCATCCTGGCCCGTAATTTCCAACGTGACCCCCTGTCGGATTCGGCTTTCGGCCTTGTTATTGACGAGGAGCGACAGGTCGGCATGGGAATGGATATCTATGAATCCCGGAGACAAAGCCAGGCCTTGGAGATCTATTTCTGATGCCCCTGAAGGGAGAGTTGATCCGACAGATGTAATCCGGTCACCTGTAACGGCGACGTCGACCTTGCGGCCTCTATGCCCAGTCCCATCGAGGACATGTGCCCCTCTCAGGACCAGATCTGCACGGTGCTGACTGTGTGCGGAAGAGGGTGACCGCAATGTTGCGACTCCAACAGCCGCTACGGTTCGGAAGAAATCTTTTCGTCTCAAGGTCTCTCGTCCTCATTATACTGGTGGAAGCTACTTTGTTGGGTGGTAAGTTCCGTCACCGTACTGAGTTAGCGGGCTAAGAATTAAGGTTAACTCTCTAGGGACTGATCTGAAAGAAAAGACGAGTCATTTTTTAAATAATGGCAAACGGATAGCGTAGATGAACTATCGAATAACTAGTTTTCTACACAGCCTGAAAATCCCTTCTGCTAACGAATGGGTGTCCGCGATAGAGCGGTTTTGTTTTGTAGAGAAAACTCTGTACAGTATTTTGTTCACTGGAAGTCTTCCGTATACTAAGATCCAAATTCACAATGGGGCCACATGAACAAGGCATGGTTACTGGCCGGCACACTATTAGGGATTGGGTGTGAGGCTTCTGATCAGGGAATCGTCTGAAAATATGGAGACAGGACGGTGAATTTGACTCGTGCATGCTACGCTCTACACATTTTTCCAAAAACAACTTAAGACGAGAGGGCAATCTCTGTGAAAAAGATGATACGGTTTGGGGCTTTCAGTGCTTTTTCCCTGATGGCTCTGATTTTTTTGGCGACGACAACTTCTGCTGAGCAGTCTCCATTTGCCAACGAAGACGTGTTTGATATTGAGTATGCGTCAGACGTTCAGATCTCTCCGGATGCTGCCACCGTGGCATATGTAAGATACTCGATGAGCATCATGAGGGACCGGCGAGAAGGGCGTTTGTGGCTGGTGAATACGGATGGATCTAAACATAGAAAACTTACGAGCGCAGACCAGTCAGAATCTTCACCACGATGGTCACCGGATGGTACTCGTATAGCATTTGTGTCTGGAAGTGCAGAGGGTAGTGAGATCTACGTTTATTGGGTTGAGACTGGACAGATCGCTCGTCTGACGCAACTGGAGCGTTCGCCCGGAGGAATAGCTTGGTCACCAGACGGAAGCCGGATCGCGTTTACTATGCTCGTTCCTGAAGCACGACCTGTGCTAGCGGCCATGCCTGCGAGACCAGCAGGAGCAGAATGGGCTGATCCACCAATCGTAGAAACAAGGGTGCGACATGAAGCCGATGGTAGCGGTGTCATTGAACCGGGTTTCCGACACATTTTTGTTATTCCAGCTGATGGTGGTTCTGCCCGTCAGATTACTGAAGGGGATTTCCAACACGGAGCACCGGTGTGGGACATTGATGGGCAGGCGATCCTGTTCAGTGCCAACAGACGTTTAGGCTGGGAATGGGAATTGAGTCAGAACGACATCTTTCGGGTATCCCTCAAAGACAGAGTCTCCCACGCTCTGACCAGCCGTGAAGGACCAGACGGTGGGCAGGTGATGTCACCTGATGGAGCCAACATTGCATATACTGGCTTTGAAGATAGGGTGCGCACATACCAAACCAGCGACCTCCACTTCATGCGTGCTGACGGCTCAGATAAGCGCACGTTACTCGAGGGATTGGATCGTTCCGTAACCGGTTTATCCTGGGCCGATGATGGCAGTGGAGTGTACTTCAGCTATGATGATGAAGGAATTACAAAGGTAGGGTTTACTACCCTTACAGGAGATTGGAGGGTTGTCGCTGAACATTTGGGTGGAACTTCCGCATCCAGAGCCTACGGAGGGGGAAATTATTCAGTTGCAGACGATGGCACGGTAGCGTTTACCTATACTCGCTCCGACGATCCGAGCGAAGTGGCATTGATGACATCTGACGGGCAGCAAGTGACGATCACAGATCTGAACGGTGATTTAAAAGGTCGCACACAATTGGCTAAAGCTGAGATGTTCTGGACGGAATCATCCCATGATGGGCGTCCGATACAGTCTTGGATATTACATCCTCCGAATTTTGATCCGAATCGTGAATATCCGTTGCTTTTAGAGATCCATGGAGGTCCAGTATCTAACTATGGCGATCGTTTTGCGGCTGAATTTCAATTATATGCGACAGCTGGTTTTGTAGTCGTGTACTCAAATCCACGAGGCAGTACCAGTTACGGAGAAGAATTCGGCGATCTTCTCTATCACAACTATCCTGGCAACGACTACGACGATCTAATTTCTGCGGTCGATGCAGTTATCGAAGAAGGGTACATAGATGAGCAGCAGCTGTATGTGACGGGAGGCAGTGCAGGTGGAATCATGACCGCTTGGATTGTTGGGCATACAGACCGTTTTCGTGCTGCGGTAGCGACTAAGCCTGTAGTCAACTGGATCAGCAAGACTCTGGTAGCCGATAACTACAATGGATATATGTATCGTCGGTACCCTGGCACTCCTTGGGAAAACCAAGAGGTGTATTGGGATTTCTCGCCACTTTCAGTAGTGGGCAATATTGAAACTCCAACTATGGTTATGGTTGGAACGGCAGACTTGCGTACGCCTCTTTCAGAGGCAAAGCAACTGTATCATGCTTTGAAGTTGAGACGCATTGATACTGCGCTCGTAAAGATCCCTGGAGCTTTTCACAATATTTCGAATCGCCCTAGTCAGCTGATTGCTAAAGTCATTAACACGATAGCCTGGTTTGACCGATATAAGGATGGGAGACCAATCAGTTAGGAGAAAATGAGAGAAGGAAAGGGAATTAACGAGTATCTATACGGAGAGTGAACATGGAGCTGAAACGTATCAGTCTAGGTCTCATGCTGGTTGCAACTGTGGTAGTGTCTGCATGCGTAGGAGAAAGTGAGACACCCGGCAGTCGATTTGGGGTGGCCAAAGGTGGCGATGACCGGAACGGTCCTTATGACGTCATACCAGGTTGGTGGAAGCCAGCACCGGATCATGATGAGACTTGGACTTGGGGGTCGGCTGCGGGTGTTTGGCCAGACACTCCTGATAGAGTCTTGGTTGTGATGTGGGGGGATCAACGTAGACAGTCTCAACGGGGAGAAGGTAACGAGCTCCAGAGGAATTTTCTTGTAGCTGTCGATCGCGATGGTAATATCACTGAGAATTGGTCGCAGTGGGATTCAATTTTCAATCGCCCTCATCAGATCTATATCAATCCTTACGATCCCGAGCGTGCCGTCTGGGTGGACGAACGAGGTGGGAACGGTGTGCACGAAGCAATCCTTAAGTTTAGCAATGACGGAAGCGAGCTCTTACTGCGAATGGAGGATCCCAATCCTGTTTTTGGCGAGGGAGGACCGAATCCACGTGAGAACCCAAACCCAGGACCCTTAGATTTCGGGCAGAATGCCGTACTTGCCTTCCTTCCCAATGGTGATTTTCTGTTGGGTGACGGTTACC
>DUCW01000173.1:11060-15438 GCA_012959595.1 Gemmatimonadota bacterium | reverse complement strand
AATTCACCTCGAATGGCTCCTGGAGGCTCAGCATCTGAGCAGAGCCTGGTAATTTTACTAAACCTACCGCTGAAATGGCCTGTGAGTAAGGCTCAAAGCTCCCGTCTAAGATTGGAAGTTCTAGACCTGTCAATTCTATCAATACATGATCAACTTCCATTCCCATCAACGCTCCCATGATGTGTTCGATGGTCATCACACTTACCTCACCTACCCGCAAGCTGGTGCCACGGTCAGTGTCTGAGACTAGATCAAGGCGTGCTGGAATTTCTGGCTGGCCATCTAAGTCCATTCGCTTGAAACGAATACCACCAGACTCAATCGGTTTGACAGTTACCTCAGAAAGATCTCCAGTATGAATCCCTACACCTGCCATACTAAATTCAGCGGCTATCGTTTGCTGTCTAGAAACATCCATTCGATCTATGGTTGGGATCTTAGGGTTCATCTCGATCTTCGTTATCTGAGTCTTGATTGAATTTTTTTTCTATCTGACGAATCCGATCTAGTAATTTATCAAACCGGTACAGATGAGATTGGCCTTTGAGAAATTCACTCAAACTTCGCGATGGGAATCCTGCCACCTTGCTATCAGCAAGAGTGTCTTCAGTAACACCTGACTTAGCAGCCACTTTTGTACGATCTCCTATCTCCAGATGTCCGGCAGCACCCGATTGCCCACCCCACATTGTTCCAGGGCCAATCTTGGTGGATCCAGCGACACCGACCTGTGCTGCCATCTGGCTGTTCTTGCCTACGATAACGTTGTGAGCAATGTGCACCAAATTGTCAATTTTGACACCATCTTGAATTTCGGTGGTTCCAAGCGAGCCGCGGTCAATGCAGGTGTTTGCCCCTACTTCTACGTCATCACCCAAAATACACCCACCCACATGTGGAATTTTTACTAAACCTTCATCTGAATTTGTGTAGCCAAAACCATCCACACCTATGCGTGCTCCCGCGAATAGCTTGACATTGCTCCCAATCCGAACATCAGGATAGACAACCACATGAGGATGAACCACTACATTGCTCCCGATCTGGGCTCCACTAAGTATCACAGAGTGTGGATACAAACGGACTCCATCCCCGATCGTCACTCCTTTTTCTAAAACCACATAAGGACCTGCGTAAAAGTCTACTCCTGTGACAACATCCGCTGTGGGATGTACCCCATTTTGTTCCACTGGAGTTGTATCGAAAAAACTCATTAAAATTGATACTGCTTCACGGGGGTTTTTGGCAACAATTCTGCAAACAGTGCTGGGCAATTTTGAGGAAATGGTTTCGGAGACGATCAATGCTCCTGCTTCTGTCGTTTTGAGCTCAGTTAGATATCCAGAATCGATCAAAACGCCTATCTCAGAGGTCTCAGCTGAAGCAATACTGGAGACACCTGTAAATTCAATGTCACTCTCACCAAGAGTCCTTCCCTCAACCAAAGTGGATAGTTCAGCTAGAGTTGCTTTTGTAACTCGTTTGCTCAAGACTACAAACCTCCGGATGCCAACCTTTGAGTCACTTCTTCTGTCAAATCAAAGGATTCGTCAGCGTACAAAAATACCCCTACCGAAGAATTGAAGATGAAGGTGTAAGAGCCTTCTCGGCGAACAACTTCAATGATTGAGATTATTCTTTCCATCAAAGGTTGAAACAATTCTTGTTGACGAGTTGAAGCTAGGGTTTCTAGTTCCTGTGTTCTGTTCTCAAACCCCTCCTGTTTCCTCAAGATCAATTCCTCTCTTGAAGTCCTATTTTGAAGAGTCATACTCGCCTCTTGGGCTTGGTACTGCCCAATCAATTCCTCAAGTTCTCCCTGAAGTGCTTGTATTTCGCTTTGCCAACGAATCATTTCCTGTTGGAATTGCTCCTCAACAACCAGCGCTTCAGCACTTCCTGCTACTATAGATTGAACATCTACATAACCAATCTTTAGATCGCTTTGTCCCCAGAGAGAAAAAGGGATTAGAGTGGTAGCTATTGCCATTCCACAGGTCTTTATCATTCTCCGCATAGTGTTCTCCTCGCCCATGAATTAAGCACCCGGTCCCAAGCGGAAATGCAATTGCCACCCAGGCTCTAATTTGTCAAAGCCATAAGCATAATCTAATCCTATTGGTCCCATTGGAGTCACAATTTGAATTCCAAGGCCAGATCCTCTATAGAGCCTGGCCGGGTTAATCTCTTGAAAAGAACTCCAGACACTTCCCGCGTCCAAGAATATTGAAGCCGACATTTGGCTTCCTAACCTCATCGCTATCTCGGCAGTGGCGGCGATAAACGCCTGCCCCATTCGTTCTATGTCATAAATCTCCAGAGATCGGTCTCCGAAGTATCCTCTAGGAGTTATAGTTGTTTCATCATAGCCTCTGAGGGTCTCCCCGAATTGTACTCCACCCATCCAGAATCGGTCAAACGGGAATGCCTCGCTGTCACCATTTAAAGCTCCAAATCGCAATGTCGTCCCGAGAGCGAAAGTAGTGCCCGATCCGGGTTGGTCAGGATTAGCGCCGGCTACGGCTATGGGAATCCACCAACTACCGCTTGCTGTACTTTTTATAAATTTTCCGTCGCCGCCCAGTGGGCCACCAGTGAAATCGAAGTTTACTGCCTGTCTAGATCCCGCAGTTGGAAAAATAGGATGGTTTTGCGTATTGCGTGTCATTCCTACTGAAAAAGTACTTTGAGTCGCATCTGGACGTCCGAAGAGAGAATTATCTAGATTTGGCGTTCCTCCCATCAGATGCAAGCTGGTTTGCGATATCCCGTATCCAGTATACACCCGAGTGAAACGTGCTCTAGGAAAAAGAAATCCGAAGCGCAACATGCCACCCAACTTCTTTCGTCTACCTGAGCGAAAACTTATGAACCTGTCTCGAGCGTTAAACAACTGAAGTGATCCACTTACCAATGATTCAAAAATTCCTGGGTCTGTATAACTAAGATTCTGGTTGTTCATATAGGTGCCGTAATCCCATCTCATCGACCCAGATTTGCCTTTCCCAAAAAGGTTTGGCTGATCATAGCCTATAAATCCAGAAAGTCCATTTTGGTATCCACCGACTGAAGTTCCAAAATTGAGAGCTCCTGTAGCTTTCTCTGTTACATTGAAGGTTATATCAACGTCTCCGTCTTCGTTAGGGTCTATGGATGGCACCTCCATAGGTACTTCAAAATATCCCAGTGACGAGATACTCTGGAAGCTCTCAATAACTCTCTCCTGTGAGTAAACATCTCCTGGAAGGATAAATATTTTATCCCGTATTATAGCATCATGCGTATAGTCATTTCCTTGTATATCGACACGAGAAACATAGGCTGGGTTTCCCTCCCTAATCTCCCAACCCACATTAACTTTACGCACTTCGCCCGCTATTTCTGGCTCTGGATTCATGAAAGGAATAACTTGAGAAAAAAGAAAACCTGCATTCTGGTACAGTTGGCTGACTTCTCCAGTGACCTCCTGGAAGTGCCCCGCATCAAAAACAGGCAGATTCTCTGGATCGCTGACTAATCCATTATTTATTCCAAAGAACCTCCTGCTCAATTCCTCCTGAGAATATTCGCTGTTTCCGGTGATAGAAAATGAATTGAGATGATAAGCGGGGCCTTCATCCACGGTAATTTCCAACCGAGTCTTCCCCGACCTGGGATCAATAACCAAGCTGTCCTTGGTTACCTCGAAATCCAGATGGCCCTGACCAGCATAAAAAGTTGGGAGGTTTTGTGTTAGATCCTGATTCAATTTGTCGCCATCGTAGACACCCCCTCGCCACCACAAGAATCCTTCTTCCTTCACTGCCATAGCATCTCTTAGTTCATCAGCTGTGAAGACGGTATTCCCCTTCACTAAAATATCCGCGATAGTGACCTTAGATCCTTCTTCTACATCCAAGAAAAACAATATCTCCTTCTCTCGTCCGGAAATCGGTTCAATCCTTTCCTCTATGTTTACAAACGGGATACCCTTTGATGCCAATTCACTCCTGATGAATTGTTTGGCTTCCGCGACTGCACTTCTTGAAAAAGGCTGTCCGGGCTTTAGGGCAGTGGTGTCCATCACTTGGTCAGGATCTAGGCTTGTAAGTCCTAAAATTCCAACATTGCGCATGAGGTCTTCCTCTTCAACGTCCCATACCAAGGTGACCTCTTCCCCCACCTCTCCCTCCACATGCACAGTTATGTCCCTAAACTGACCCGTAGACCATAGCGACTTGGTGGCTTTTTGAATATCATCGAAATCCATTTTCAGAAATTCGGCGATGGTGACCTGAACATCACCGGCGGTTTGAGCCTGACTCTTTGCCCCAAAGCCTCCAAAAACAAACATAAATAAATAACAAAAAATGCGTCCAAAATTTGACCCTCATAAACT
>DUCW01000173.1:6736-11050 GCA_012959595.1 Gemmatimonadota bacterium | reverse complement strand
CATAGCGACTTAGTGGCTTTTTGAATATCAAAAATTGTATAGGCTGTTCCAGGATCCAGTGTTCCATTATTAATAATGGCTTCATCTTCTTGGCGAACATTTCCCTCAACCGCAATTGAATCAATTACCAAGGGTCCTGTCCCTGGCTCTTGTCCAGTAGATGACAGAGGAACAGCCAGGTTCATAATTAAAAGCCCCCAGCCGAACAGTGGAGACTTCCACTTTCTCAATACTCTATTGCTAAGCACAGAGCGGCTCCTCTTTATATTTTAGTCTGTGTGGCCACGACCATACACAGATCCATGTGCTCCACATCCATGTCCACCAAAACCTCGTCTCCTGGAGAAAACTCACCTGCCAAAATTGATTCGGACAGCGGGTTTTCTATATATCTTTGAATGGCTCTCTTCAATGGCCTTGCTCCAAATCTTTCGTCGTAGCCTTTATCAACCAGGAACTCAACCGCAGACTCAGATAAGGAGATCCGTAGGTCTTCATCTTTTAACCTTTCTTCGACATCTTTCATCAGAATGTGAACGATCTTAGCAATTTGGTCTTTTGACAATGAGTGGAAAACTATAGTCTCATCTATTCTATTCAAGAATTCTGGATTGAAAACCCTCTCTATTTCATTTATTACTTTTCCCTGCATAATTTCATAAGACGTCTTCGCGTCGCTGCCATGAAATCCCAGATTAGCATTTTTAGAAATATCCCGGCTACCCAAATTGGATGTCATGATTATAACCGTATTTCTAAAATCAATGACCCTGCCATAATTGTCGGTTAGATGCCCTTCATCTAAGACTTGAAGTAAAATATTGAAGACCTCAGGATGTGCCTTTTCAATTTCATCTAGCAGTACTACCGAATAAGGTCTCCTTCTAATGGTCTTAGTTAGTACACCGGAATCTTCATAACCCACATAACCAGGAGGAGCACCTATCAGCCTACTGACAGAAAATTTTTCCATGTATTCGCTCATATCTATACGAACAAGAGAATCAGGGTCGCCAAATAGAAATTCAGCCAGAGACCGAGCTAGCTCGGTCTTGCCTACTCCAGTTGGCCCCGAAAAAATGAATGAACCGATAGGCCGTCTGGGGTCTTTCAAACCCGCCCTACTCCTTCGTATAGCCGTTGATATCGCAGCTATGGCATCTCTTTGACCTATAACGCGACGGCTAATCTCATTTTCCATATTTGTTAGGCGTTGAGTCTCATCTTCCTTCATCCGTACAACTGGAACCCCAGTCCACCTGCCGACTATGAACGCTACATCCTCACACAGTAATTCAGGCCGGTACTCTCTCTGCCTAACATTCCAAGCTTCTTGTTTCGCATGTATATCGGCTTGAATACTTTTTTCCAAGTCTCTCAGTTCAGCAGCTTTTTCAAAATCCTGATCACCGATGGCTGACTCTTTTTCTTTTTGAATATTACCCAATTTCACTGGCAGATCGAGATTAGGTGGTGGCGCATGTTGTGACTTGATACGAAGTCTGGACCCAGCTTCGTCTATGACGTCGACAGCTTTATCTGGCAAAAAACGGTCTGTAATGTACCTATCTGATAATTTTACCGCGTGATATAGTACGTCGTCGGGAATTTGAATTCTGTGATGAGCTTCATAGTACTTTTTCAATCCCTTTAGAATCTCGAAAGTCTCCTCCAAAGATGGAGGGTCGATCGCCACGGGTTGAAAACGCCTTTCTAGAGCACCGTCTTTTTCAATGTGCTTTCGGTATTCATTTAAGGTTGTAGCACCGATACACTGCAATTCGCCTCGCGCTAAAGAGGGTTTCAGCATATTGGACGCATCGATAGCACCTTCCGCAGCTCCGGCTCCGATCAGGGTATGCAGTTCATCCACAAAAAGGATGACTGAGTCATCATCCGAAATTTCCGTTACTACTGTTTTTAACCTTTCTTCAAATTGTCCCCTGTATTTAGTCCCGGCGATGAGTGCAGCCACATCAAGAGACAGAACTCTATAGTTCTTGAGGGGATCAGCAACCTCGTCATTAGCGATTAACTGTGCTAGGCCTTCGACTAGTGCCGTCTTACCAACTCCCGGCTCTCCAATAAGTACCGGATTGTTCTTTTTGCGTCTGCACAAAATTTCTATGGTCCTCTCTATTTCGACGTGACGGCCAATTGTCGGATCCAGTTTCCCCTCCCTAGCCATTTTTGTGAGATCCCGGCAGAAATGATCTAAAGCAGGAGTTTTTGATTTGGCGTCATTTACGGCAACTCCTATTCCTTTTGCTTTTTTCTTGTTCGATTTTCCTTGCGCTGTAGATTTTGAAGGAGGGTTCAATATCTCCAATGTTTCATTCTTCACAGCCTCGATTTTGACACCCAATTGCTGCAACACTTGTGCTGCAATACCTTTTTCTTCGCAAAGAAGACCGAGCAGTAAATGTTCGGTTCCGACATAGGAATGGCTCATTTCCGCAGCCTGACTCATGGCTAAATCTAGAACTTGTTTTGATCTGGAAGTATACGGCAGATCACTGGTGCTGGGTTCTACGACACCCTCCTTTATGTATTCCAGGATGCTACTATGGATTTCATCTGAGTTTATTCCTAATCTCTCCAGCACCACGCTGGCCACACCCCCTCCTTCGTGGACCAAACCAAGGAGTATGTGCTCAGTACCGACGTAGTCATGTTGCAATCGAATAGCTTCTTTCCTCGCCATGGAAAGAACTTTCCTGACTCTATCAGTAAAATTATAGTTCATATCAAGATCTTCCACCTCTACCCGAATGTGTCCAACGAAGCTGTCTGACCACCACCGCCCAATATATTAGTTCCATCAAAATGTTTCCTCACGTATGTGGCTCTATGGAGATCACGCTCTCCAGAAGTCAAACCCCTCCCTGCTGCCTCTTCTAGGTGTGCCTCCTGAGTGAAAAACATTAATTTGTTGAGCGTATATACACTTACTTGTGGAAGGAGTTTCAATCCAATTCCAAGACGGACTCTGGATAGCAGGCCCATCAATTCTAAGAAGGACAACGACCGAGAGTGTTCCAAAGTTCCATAGGCTCTCCACACCCTATCTTCAGTAATGTTACCACCTTCTCGCATAAGGACTTGTTGGGCCTCCTCTTCATATCCTATAACTTTTCTGATTATATCCTCCAAATGATCAACCAGATCCTCTTCAATTCTACCTAATGTGGTCTGGTTCGAAATCTGAAAGCAATTACCCACAATTTTGGATCCCTCTCCATATAGTCCCCTCGCAATCAAACCTAACTGTCCGAGGCCCTCCAAAACTTTTCCTATCTCATTAGTGAGTACCAGACCCGGTAAATGTACTAGGACTGATGCCCTCAAACCACTTCCTACATTTGTTGGACAACTAGTGAGGAACCCAAACTCATTATGATAAGCAAATGGCATCACACCTCCATACTCTTCATCCATTTCATCAGCCAGATTCCAAGCCTTCTTTAATTGCAAACCCGAAAGCATTGTCTGCATTCGGAGATGATCTTCTTCGTTAACCATTACACTGGAACAATCTTAGGGGCCCAAAATAAGTGCAGAACCTTTTGCTGGACCAGTCTCCTCCTCCCCGATGAGTTCTGATGATGCCAGTCGCCTCTCCAGCAGGATTCTCTGTTGCAACCGATTTATTGAATTGAGATCTAAAAATACACTTTCTACCAGCGAAGGATGTCCTTCTATGGCAGTTTGCACTTTTTCCCTTACTGACTCCCTATCTCTGTCGGTGTCTCGTACACCAAAGCGGTTTCCTTGTAAGTTCCTGGCTAGTCGTACTCTCGTTGAAAGCACTACGTCAGAACATTCGCCCGTACCTGCTAGCCAATCTAATCCAACAGGTGGAATGGTTTTCATGTTGATTGATCACCATTGATTATTAATTCCATTTTAACAATTTCGTCTCGAAGTATGGCCGCCTTTTCGAATTCCTCTCTTGTAACAGCCCTGTTCATACCATTTTTTAAAAATTTCATTTTTTGCTCTAACTCATAGGAGTTAGGGTTAGGTGGCAGATACACTTTTCCGGTATGCTGTGTACTCCCATGAATTCTCTTGAGAACCTTTCTAAGATAAGTATCGAAGTCGGTGTAGCAATGAGAACATCTTAGTCGACCAGTTCTTCGAAATTCCCCCAACTTCATTCCACAGAAAGAACAATTTTTTTTGGTGCCCGATCCTACAACAAGGTCGGTTTCTTCCTCTAGTTCTTCCAGGAAATGGTATAGGGAGGACTTGATCGATTTATCAGCGTGAGAGATTCCCTTACTATTAGCACATGCTGTGCAAAAATGGGAT
>DUCW01000173.1:4318-6726 GCA_012959595.1 Gemmatimonadota bacterium | reverse complement strand
GTCCTCAGTGATCTGTGTGACATGTACTATCGCTTTATTTGCCTTACAGAAATCACACATTGTGGCTGGATGTTTACCTGACACTAGTTGCTCCTCTTCCATCAGCCCATAGCTTTCCATTCCTCAGTTCCAGAATCCTATCAGCCATCCCTGCCAGTTGCTTACTGTGCGTGACGATTACCATTGTCAGGTCGCATATATCTCTCATCCGAAACAAGAGGTGGTGCAACTCATCACTTGTCTGTGAGTCCAAATTTCCTGAGGGTTCATCGGCCAGCAGTAATTTTGGTTCGTTGCACAGAGCTCTAGCTACCGCCACTCTCTGCTGCTCTCCGCCAGAGAGCTCTGAAGGCCTATGCTTGATACGATCTCTTAAGCCCACTTGGCCCAGTAATAGTCTTGCTCTGTCCTCCGCTAAGGCTGGAGGACAACCGCCAATTATCTTAGGCATCATCACGTTTTCCAAAGCACTGAAGTCTTTCAATAAATGATGGAACTGAAAAACAAATCCAATCTGTTGATTCCGAATCCTTGCCAAGTTTTCAGACCCAATCTCCTCGAGAGATTCCCCTTCAAATGAGATAGTTCCATTCGTCGGACGATCCAGACCGCCAAGTATTTGAAGTAGTGTAGATTTACCAGTCCCACTACTTCCTACAATTGCAATAACTTCGTGTCTCATAATATCTATAGACAGCTGGTCTAACACGACGACTTCGCTGCCATCACCACCTCTAAAAATCTTCCCCAGTTCAAGGCCGGACAATAGTAGCGGTTCTGATGTATCACTCATGCCGGATAGCCTCCACTGGTTCCAATTGGGAAGCTCTTATGGCAGGAAATACAGTAGCAAGAAAAGAGATGATTATACTGCCCATTACAATCGTCCCGACGTCCACCATGTTTAATGCTAGTGGCAATCTATCGACAAAATAAACTTCTGCTGGAATCTTGATGATTTCGTATCGATTTAACATCAATGAAGTGACCACACCCAAAATCAGTCCGAAGAATGTACCCAAAACTCCTATCCCAACTCCTTGTAGCATAAATATCCGCATTATGGTTTTGTCAGAAACCCCCATCGCCTTTAAGATTCCTATTTCACGGGTCTTATCGACTACAACCATCACCAGTGTACTAACAATATTGAAAGCCGCTACTACAACTATCAAGAATAAAATCAGACCCATAGCTAACTTTTCCAATTTTAGTGCTGAAAAAAGTGCTGCATTAGTAGCAGTCCAACTGATTGCAGAGAACTCGTTGCCCAACTCAGATCGAATCTGTTCCGCAATGACAGCGGCTTTATCTGGATCTGTCGTACTCACACTTAAGCCGGATACTTGATTTTTTTCGGAGATCCCCAGTTGCTCCTGGGAAGCACTTAAGGGAACGTAAATATTTTTTGTATCGTAATCATACATTCCGGTTGTGAAAGTGCCACTGACTTGATATTGTCGCATACTAGGGCTAGGCACTCCCATCGGACCTATAGAAATATTTTCAAATGCAATCAATGTTACCGTGTCTCCACGCAACAACTGCATCCTAGCTGCCAGCCTGCTACCCATCAATACGGCGGGAAGTCCAGACTCAGTGAAGCCCAAATCATGGATGCCATTTCTGATTCGAGCCTCCATTTCGGTCACTGGATTGTCCTCAGCCGAAAGTGCGACGCCGTACATATCGGCAGGTTGCGAATAAGCCCCACGCAGCACACTCACTTGACTCAAAACAAAGGGTGACACACTCACTACCCCTTCAACATCCTTGACTCTCTGCTTTACTTGGCTCCAATTGTCCATCCGCAGAGCACTGCCATCCTGCAATACAAGCACATGGGGTGAGGAATCCAAGATTTTATCTAAAAGATCCTGCTGCATTCCTGACATTACACCGATTACAACGATCAGAGCTGCAACACCCACTGTTACCCCTCCAAGTGCAATCCAGGTGATAAGGGAAAACAGCTTCCCACCAGAACTGGATGCCAAGTATCTACGGGCAATGTAAGTTTCGAACTTGATAGAAAAAAAGTTCACCACGCGTATTAATCCCTTAGTACAGGAAATAGAATAACGTCTCTTATTGAAGGCTGATCGGTGATCAACATGGTCAACCTGTCGACACCCATTCCCAAACCTCCAGTAGGAGGCATTCCATATTCGAGTGCACGAATGTAATCTTCGTCGATTGGATGAGTTTCTTCATCGCCATCTTTCTTCATCCGTTCCTGTCCCTCAAACCTAATCCTTTGTTCCTCTGGGTCGTTCAATTCAGAAAAAGCATTCGCTATTTCTTCGCCGGCGACGAATAGCTCAAATCGTTCTGTAAGTTTAGTTGACTGACGGTGAGCTTTTGCTAAAGGACTGATCTCGCTAGGGTGATCGATCACGAAAGTTGGT
>DUCW01000173.1:1056-4053 GCA_012959595.1 Gemmatimonadota bacterium | reverse complement strand
CAACTCGTTATAGTCTGTGAAAGCTTGATAGAATTCCAACATAGTGAACTCAGGATTATGGAACCGATCAATGCCTTCATTCCTGAAGTCCTTGGATATCTCATAGACCCTACCCAGGCCGCCAACTATCAAACGTTTGAGGTAAAGTTCGTCCGCTATTCTCAGATATAAAATTCTGTCTAGACTGTTGTGTTTCGTCACAAAAGGACGGGCCGCGGCACCACCATAAATCGGTTGTAAGACTGGAGTCTCTACTTCTAGAAAGCCTCTGTCGTCTAGAAACTTCCGCAGTGTCGATATGACATTAGCCCTGATTCGAAACACTTCTCGGACTTCAGGATTAACAGCAAGATCTGCATATCTTTGCCGGTACCTCATCTCTACATTGGAGAATCCGCCATAAACATTACCTGGTGAATCTTCTTCAGCTTGTGTCTTCCCCAAAGGTAATTGACGAACAGATTTACTCAGTAATGTCCATTCTTTAACTTGCACGGTTGCTTCCCCAGTGCGAGTCCTAAAAACCAAACCAGTGATCCCCAGCCAATCTCCTAGGTCCAATAGATCAATGGCTTCAAATTTCTCTTTCCCTAATATGTCCAATTTGAAATAAATCTGGACTTTTCCAGTCCTGTCCTCAATATGTGCAAAAACACTCTTGCCATGTCCTCTTATACTAAGTAAACGACCAGCGATTGAAACAGATAGTTCTCTTTCTTCATCCACACCTTTTTCAATATCTCTCTGATCCAGTAGCTCCACAACTTGGCTCGCAGTATGATCTTGGGGATAATTATATGCATAAAGATCTACTCCCAGCATTTTCAATTTCTCCATTTTTTCCTGACGCTGCCGCCTTAACTGATTCCACTCTTCGTCCATTGTCTCTTTCACCTAGTTTGCGGAGGAAAATTGTTTCAAGTAAGCCTCAATGAATACATTCAAATCACCGTCCATAACCTTTTGCACATCTCCGACTTTAATTTCAGTCCGATGATCATTAACCATGGTATAGGGTTGAAAAACATAGGATCTTATCTGATGACCAAACTGGATGTCAGTCTTAGTAGCCTCAACAGCTACTCTTTTCTCTTCTTTCAAACTCATTGCATGCTCGTACAATGCTGATTTCAACATCTTCATCGCAGTGGCACGATTCTTATGTTGAGATCGTTCCTGTTGGCAACCAACTACAATCCCTGTGGGTATATGAGTTATCCTAATCGCTGAATCGGTTTTGTTCACGTGTTGACCACCCGCTCCAGAGGCTCTAAAGGTGTCTATTCTCAACTCAGAATCTTCCACTGCTATCTCTATGTCTTCATCGATTTGAGGGTATACAAAAACACTTGCAAAAGAAGTGTGTCGACGAGATTGAGCATCGAAAGGAGAGATCCTCACAAGGCGGTGAACTCCTTTTTCTGACTTGAGATACCCATAAGCACTAGGACCTGTGAATTCAATCGTAGCACTCTTGATACCTGCTTCTTCCCCGGGTTGGTAATCCAGAACATTGATGGTGAATCCATTTTGTTCGCCCCATTTCCTATACATCCGGACCAGCATTTCTGCCCAATCTTGAGATTCCAAACCTCCGGCTCCTGGGTGGACCGTGAGCAGAGCATCTCTATGGTCATCCTCACCTTGAAGCATTGTTTTTAGTTCGAGAATTCCTGTTTTAACTACAAGTAATTCCAGTTCTCTAACCCATTCAGCATGCAACTCTTCATCCTCATCGGAATTAATTAATTCTCCCAGCTCACGCAATTCTAACAACTTTGAATCGAGTTCCCGCCAGGGTTGGATCCAACCCTTTAAGATGTTTGATACAGATATTGTCTCTCGGGCTCGTTCTTGGTTGTCCCAGAATCCTCCGTCTGCCATTTTCTTTTCTAGTTTGAGTAATTCATTTTCCTTGTCGAAGATGTCAAAGGTACCCCCAAAGGTCCGAGATTCGGATTGACAAATCATCGATCTTCAACTGGGATTCTTTGTCCATGAAGTCATTCTCCAGAAGCGGCAAGGTAAGATCAATAAGAATGAAAAATGCTGTCTAAAAGGTATTTCTCAAAAGACAAAATATATCTGAGTTCAATTTGTCCATCAACACAGTCAGTCATGAAGAAGTACATCTTTAAAATCTATCTCTTCTGAAGCTAATACAAATACTGTGGCTGGAAGATTAGTAGTCTCGGTAAGGAGCTTGTCCCAGTAGTTCACAAAGTCGTCTTGCGGTTTTCTGATCCCCAAAAATACTAGGTCAGCATCTTGAGAATGTTCAAGTACTAGATCCCAAAAATTTTGACCACTGGAAGTAATCACATGCGGTATAAAGTTTGTTCGAGTTCTTTCAATTATTCCCTGAAGATTCCGAAAGGTCTCTTCCTTTGCTTTTTCGTCTTTGACCACCATCCGAAGATGAACTTCGGAGCCCTTCCAAATCAGGCTAGTCTGAGTCAGGTATCCCAGTATTAGCATCAATGCACCATTCCCTTGAAGCCCACCCCACCAGATATCGATCCTCTTCCTTTGTCGAAAACCCATCTTTTCCTCAGCTCTGAGGATAAACACGTTGCGCTTTGCTCGATAAAGATCGGAGACTAAGGAGCAAAATTTCTTCCGATCTTTAGAAAGTTCGTGGTTTTGGCCTAACAACACTGAATTTGGAATCAAAGGGCCTACACCATAGGCTTCCACTAGACGTTTCACGCCGGAATATGCATCTGGTGCAGGAATAACTCGTACCAAAGCACGAACACCACGTCTCTCACAGTAATCCCTAATCTTCGATTCCAGAACACCCGATCTCTCTGGAGTAATACTTTCCTCAGGGACAACAGTAGATACTGTCAACAACCCTTGAGAATGAGAAAAACAATTTGCCAAATCATGTTTTTGGTTTTCCACATTAATCTTTATGCATTTTAAACCATTTCCTATCGTTTTGTGACTTTTTGAGGATTTCGAAACTTTTCTATAAAATATTTAAAAAATTTA
>DUCW01000173.1:671-1046 GCA_012959595.1 Gemmatimonadota bacterium | reverse complement strand
GACCCGTCCTGATAACTGCCATCCAGAGACCTCTCCGTAAATCTCCCCAAGCAGCGGTTAATTCGCGTTTCTTTAACCAGATGTAGACACCTCCAACAAAAATGGAAGCTACCAGTGTGGCGCCTGAGTTGATCAGAGCCATCACCCAGAAACATCCAACAGCTCCCAGGAGTGAAAACGCCCAATGAATTTTAAATTTGGGCCTAAAAGAGGGGCTTCGTAAAAACCGTTCTAGTCCCGCCGCTACGTTCAACGCTCCATAGGTGGTCAAAAAGAACATCGTCACGACCGTCGCGACCGCGTTCAGGTCACCGAGCAACACGGCAAACAGCGCCAGGCCTCCCGTCAGCCGCAGTGAGATAAGCGGCTCGCCTG
>DUCW01000173.1:0-661 GCA_012959595.1 Gemmatimonadota bacterium | reverse complement strand
TCCAATGCGAGGAGTGTCATCTGGACCTGTTCCCCTCCCCATCCACCGCAAACTTGATGGAAGAACATTATCTCGAGCCAAGGCCTGCAAAACCCTCGGAGCTCCTAGAATACTTCCAACAGCAGATGATAAAGCACCTCCCCACACACCAAGGAGAATCGCATCACCCCAAGCCGACATAGGTCTCATGATTAGAGGATCAGCCACGAGAGCTTCCGACCCCGCTCGAAATGCCAAAATCACCGGAAGGATCATATAAACCAAATATCCGGTGCCGATAGCTAAAAAAGTTCCCAAGGGGATAGACCTGCCTGGATCTTTCAAATCTCCTGACAAATTTACGCCGACTGTTATACCTGTGACTGCTGGAAAAAAGACAGCAAAAGCCTCCCAGAAGCCAACTGGTTCAGAGATAGTGCCCGAGGCACCCGCCACTTCGGTTGAGATTGCGCTCCCGAATAGTAAAGATATGATAGAAAGGACCACCACTCCCATGACCACATACTGAGTACGTATCGCTAGCCTGGGGGATAACAAAGCAATACCTGCAACCACGATAATTGTTGCCATCACAATAAATTCTTGGGTGAACCGTGGAAACACGGCCGTAAAACTTTCCGCGAATCCTACAGTGTAGAGAGAAACGGAAAGGGCTTGGGCC
>DUCW01000172.1 GCA_012959595.1 Gemmatimonadota bacterium | reverse complement strand
TAACGGTTCCAGGTAAAACCACTCGATCAAAGCATGTAGCACACCTCTTCGTTCCAGAATGTAAAGCACGTTGTGGTCCCATCCATATTCACCGATCAATTCTGCCCAGTGTCCAGGCATTTTTGGGGGAATATCATCTGAATCCTGTTTGTCCAACACCACACCACCCACTACCCTCAATCCATTTTCCATTTCCAGAAATTTCATTCCATATGATGTCCTGCCATCAACAACTAAAGTGTCCCCCAAAGCGAGAACCTCCACAGTCGCACCACCTGCATAGGAAGTCATGAACAAACGCCCATTTCGCTCGTCAAACTCTATGCCCTCTGCACCACTTCCGTAGATGCCTTCGAGAGATCTTGCAATTTCAGGTTTAAGGACTTCGCTCATTCTCGGAACAGGGGACACTTCCTTACTTTGAACCGCTAACATCATCTCCAACGCACCATTCACGATCTTGGAAACTACAGCATTCGTTCCGTCAAGAGATGAGACCGCTACAACACCGAGCTTAGCTTCTGGCAGAAAGGCCAGCTCCGTTGAAAAACCGTAAATCGCACCACCGTGTCCCAGTCTCCTCAGACCTTCTAGGTTACCAATTCGAAATCCTAGACCATATCCAGTTGTGGCGTTTTCTGGTGCATACTGTGGCTCCCACATCTCTTCAAGAGTTGCTGTCTCGATAAGTCTTGATTCTACGCCGAGACCTCCATTGAGCATCGCTTTGATAAAAAGTGATAGATCCTCGACACTGGAGTACATACTTCCAGCTGGAGCCATCCCTAGTTGAAAAGTTGGAGCTGGAAATGGAGCCCTGTCAAAACCCCACATATACGCGTCAGCTAAATGCTCAGTGATTTCCACATCTGGAGCGAAAGAACTACTAGTCATGCCGAGAGGGGCCAGTACCGATTCCTTTAATTCCTTGGCAAATTCACGACCCTGGAGAACTTCCAACACATAACCGACTACAGCAATCGCCGCGTTGGAGTACTTAATCCTTTCCTCCGGCACATATACAAGCTCCGTCTGATTCAGGCTCTCCACTGTTTGACTCAGCGAAGGTTCTGTATCATCAAAATAATGACCAACGGGCGGCTCTCTGACTAATCCAGACCGGTGAGACATGAGCTGGCGTAGCGTGATCTCAGCATCATAGCCGTTCATTGGTTCAAAACTAGGAATGTAGGTTGAAACTGGTTCGTCCAGATCGATCGCTCCATCTTCAACAAGTTTCATTATCGCAAGATCTGTAAAAAGCTTGGAAACAGAACCCACTCGATAAATCGTCTCACTAGTGGCCGGAGTCCCTTTCTGGGAATTCTCAACACCAAATCCGGCTGACCACACAACACTTTGGTCGTCCACTAAAGAAATTGACAGAGCCGGTAATCCCTTAGCCTGTATCTCGGCCTGAATCATATTTTCAAGTTCAACAACAATCTCTTGGTAATCCTCTCTAGCGCTTACCGAAACGGCAACTCTTGCTGTCGATGAGCGTTCTTGCTTACAAGCAACTGAACTCAGCAAACTGACAACTAAGATTACTTGTAAAACTTTCAATCTTTCTCCATTCACCACTCTCGACACCTCCCGGTATCAGACAAACGATTTTGTCCTGTACTAAACCTGCCAAATTCATTCCAAAGACAATTCTGATTTCAGCATTGAATAAACCCTGATTTTTGTGTGTATTCATTTTACCCCGATGACTCCTGGTACCAACTTTATTAGTCTAGGAATACACTATTGTCAAAACCAGACCACCAGAATAAAAACCTCTATGCAAAAAAATAACACATCGGCAACCATATTTATCACGACTCCACTAGAGAGTAAACACGTCGATAGGATAAGATCTGTTTCCCGGAAGGGAGTCACAGTCCTGTATGACCCGGATCTACTACCCCCTACCAGATACACTTGCGACCACAATGGTACGGGTGGGTTCATCTTGAGTCCTGAACAAGAACATCGTTGGAAGAAATACTTGGAATCGGCCGATATCCTGTGGAACTTCCCTCCCGATGCTCGAGACGGAACCCGTGGGCTGGATTTCGCACCCAATGTAAAATGGATTCAAACTACAAGCTCGGGGATCGGGAAAAGAATCGAAGAGCTTAATCTCACTGATTCAGATATACTGATAACAAATTCCAGAGGTGTTCATGCAAAACCTCTGGCTGAATTCGTTTTCCTTGTCCTCCCGAGTCATGTAAAGCGATTACTTAAGATGCAGACAGAGCAAAAGGAGCGGCATTGGGAACGATTCTGCAGCAAGGAATTGGCTGGTCAGACTCTAGGCCTTATAGGAATGGGTGAGCTGGGATGTACGATAGCTTCTATCGGTCGGGTTTTCGATATGAGAATTATTGCTTTGGCCAGCCCTGGATCGCGAAAAACAGCTGAAGAGTTAGGTATTGATCAGCTTTTCCCAAACTACCAGATCCATGACATGCTCGGTGAGACAGACGCTCTGGTGCTCGCTGCTCCACACACGCCTGAAACAGAAAGAATGATCGATGACAAAGCCTTAAGTGCCCTCAAGAAAAACTCCGTATTCGTGAACATAGCTCGGGGACACCTTGTGGACGAATCGGCACTGATCAAGCATCTAAAGGAAGGACGGATCGC
>DUCW01000171.1 GCA_012959595.1 Gemmatimonadota bacterium | reverse complement strand
GCTATATGAATTCACAAACCCTTTCTCTAGTGATTGAATTGTAGCCATATTTTCAGAATGCGAAAGGTTAAAACTCAAATCTGAGTGCCTTGGAAGTGAAGGTTTTTGGTTTTGTCCGTATTCGAATGAGATTTTGGAAGGGTCGGTGCTTGTATACAGGGAGAGTATCCTCCGTAATTGAGCTCTACCAGCAATCTTTCTCTCATGTTGTGCCTTGGAATCAGTGCGATTGAACCGTTCGAGTTCATCTTGCAATAATATTTTTCGGTCGTTTTCTCGAAGAGCAAGAGAAAATTTCCAGACATCGATCTCACCTTTTGGAAGAGGAGTCCAGTCAGCCTTAGAAATCCATTGGTTGCTGCGTGTCATGTATCAATTCCAACTAAGTTAGGTATGCTCTATTTTGTATTTTTGGAGACACCGGGGTGTGCCTACTAAGCTTAGACTAGTTATTTAGACAATCAATATTTGTCAAATGGTCATTTAAGTCCAATCTTATGAAGGTGGGGATGTCGCTAAAATTCGCTTCAAGTCAATATAGAAGCGTTGTTCGAATTTAGTCAGTTTTAGGGTAGTATTGTTTGGACATATAGTAGGTTTCTAATTGATTTTAGTGAGTTGTGATCGGTCAGTAGACTCTAGAGAGGGTATTTATGAAGGCATTTAGTGCGACGGCGGTAGGGATTATCCTACTGTTGGCGGGCCAGGTTTCGGATGTGGTTTTACCTGCAGAGACGGCTTTATCAAGTGACAGAGTCGAGGTTCCTGTACGTACACCAGTGCCACAAAATGGAGTCCTCCAGAGATATATTGCGGATGATATTTCCATTCCATCGGTTCTTCCTGTAGATCTTTCACCTGAAGAGTTGACGGGGGTTATCCAGAAGTATTGTGTGGCGTGTCACAACGATGTGATGTTGACGGGCAACTTAACGTTATCGGAGTTCGATGTTGCTTCGGCCACTTTGAAGCCGGAGATGGCTGAGAAGATGATTGTCAAGCTGAGAGCAGGAATGATGCCGATTCCAGGAGCTCCTCGGCCTAGCCCAGACACACTGTTGGCGTTGGTAGAGACGTTAGAGACGATTATAGATGATGCGGCCGCGAAGGATCCCAACCCAGGGAGTCGTACGTTCCAGCGCTTGAACCGTGCAGAGTATGCTCAATCGGTTAAAGATCTTTTGGACTTAGATATCGATGCTGGTGACTACCTGCCGTTAGACACGAAGAGTGCCAATTTTGACAATATTGCTGATGTGCAGATGCTGTCCCCCACTCTTTTAGGGGGGTACCTGTCTGCTGCAGGAGAAATCAGTCGACTCGCCGTAGGAGATCCGGATGTTACTGCAAGTGAAGCAACTTATCGAGTTTCCCGGTGGGCATCTCAGCGAGAGCATATTGACGGGGCCCCTAGGGGAACTCGAGGTGGCATCTCCGTCGCACATAATTTTCCTGCAGACGGACACTACCGTTTTAGGGTTTCCTTCCATCATGAAACTACTGGTGCACTGTATGGTAGTGGGGCCGATGCTTTGCATACGGCAGAACAACCCGAACAGATCGAAATCTCGATAGACGGACAACGCGTTGCCCTTCTCGAACTGGGTCGATGGATGCATGCTTCCCATGAAGATGGCGTGAATTTGCGCACGGATCCCATCGCGATCTCTGCAGGGCCCAAGAGAGTATCTGCGGCTTTCATCCAGAGGTTCGAGGGACCTTTACAGGATTTGCTGTCACCGCATGATTGGTCATTGGCTAGCACAAGCATCTCTAATACTTACGGCTTTCAGAATGTTCCACACCTAAGAGACTTTGCTATAACCGGCCCCGACAATGTCAGTGGCATTTCAGAAACTCCAAGTCGGAAAAGAATTTTCACCTGTAGGCCAATTGCTCCCGAAGAAGTGCTGGGCTGTGCAGAGGAAATCCTTTCTGCATTAGGGTCTAGGGCCTTTCGCGAACCATTAGCCCAACAAGAGTTAGATGGTTTGATGTCATTTTACGAGATGGGCGGGGAAGAAGGTGGTTTCGAAGGTGGGATTCGTACCGCCTTGGAGGCGATTCTTGCCAGCCCGTATTTTGTCTTTCGTTTTGAAGAGCAACCGGAAGGTCTCAAAGCAGGTGAAAACTATCAAATCGCCGACATGGAAATGGCATCACGACTGTCATTTTTCTTATGGGGAACTCCACCAGACGAAGAGTTACGTGAACTTGCCCTTGAAAATAGATTGTCAGATTCTGACGTCTTAGAGAGTCAAGTCAACAGGATGCTGAACGACCCGCGTTCAGAAGCGTTGAGTAGGCGATTTGCTGCACAATGGCTCAGGTTGTCTGATCTACTGAAAATCAATCCAGATGTTCGTCTGCATCCTGATTTTGACGAACCTTTGAAACAGAGTATGCTGGAAGAGACACAACTCTTCTTCAACAGCCTGGTTCAAGAGGATCGCAGCATACTGGAACTATTTACGGCCGACTATACCTACGTTAACGAGCGTTTAGCTAAACATTATGGCATGCCTGGTATCACCGGTAATGATTTCCAGAGGGTGCAGTATCCGAGTGAACGCCGTAGGGGTATTCTAGGACAGGGAAGTGTCCTGACGTTGACCTCTCACGCGAACAGGACTTCTCCT
>DUCW01000170.1 GCA_012959595.1 Gemmatimonadota bacterium | reverse complement strand
TTCTGTCAATATCCAAAATAGGAAAACAGAAAGACGGGGAAACAAGACGTCAGAGGGCTCATGGATTTCTCCGTTCTCTATCACGGGTGATTTAATCATAGGGAGCCACATGATTGAACCTTTGCTTCCGTTCTTTCTCTGCGGGTACCTTTCGTAATCAATAAAAAGATTCTCACTTTTTAAAATCAGCTCTCCTGTTCCGTCATTCTTTTCGGTTAATTTAGGCAGCTTAGCAGTTTCAAGAGTATGCCAATATGCGTACCATGCTTTGTTGTTGAATGTCAGACGATCTCCAACTTCATATAGAAAGTTGGGTTTTCCATTCTTGAATTCTTCAGCAGGGTTTCTTATGCGAAGGATATCTTTATCAGTGCTTTTGATGATCTTAATGAAGGGCTCTTCAGGATCATTGCGCACAGCAGAAAGCATTGCATATATATATTTTCTTGCAATGTGTTCTTCGATGCCACAATGGGAAAAGCGATTTAGCTCTCCCATTGTAATCATCATTGATCGAGGTGTCGATGTCCCGATCAATTGTTCCATGACATATTCTATGTTTGATTCTGGGACTTCAGCAATTCCACCATTTGTGAAATTTCCATCTGAGATAGATTCAGATAAATTACCAAGATTTATCTGGTGGATTTGATTACTTCGTTTTTCTATTTCTTCGTTTTCGTGTTCATAATTTTCATGAACATCAAGAATGGCTTTTTCTATGTTTTCGTATGAAGCGACGTTTGTCTTATACGAAAGACTTCTATGAGAATATCTCCAATTTTCGCGCGCGAATAATTCCAAGTCACGACAACTAATTCGATGCTTCAGCTGAAACTTTTCAAAGATTTCTTTTCCTGCGCTGAAAGCTTTATAAATAGCTTCTGGAATGAAGAAATTTGTTTCCTCTGGCGGATCTGGATAAATCAGATTAGCATTTTCTTGTGGGATATCTTCTACGAATTCCAATAATGCACGACGACTTTTCAGAACTCGTTCAAGTATTCCTCTCATCTCCCCTGACGTTCCTTCCAGCATTTGTTCAAGTTTACCGATTGATAAATCTTTAAGTTGAACTGGGATTTGATTTTCCGGAAGGATATGAGAGTCAATAAACCGTGGCTTAGCAGGTCCTTTCATTTCTTCTTTTAATTGAACGGACTGGAAAAGGCCTGTAACTTGAAAGATTTCATCCAGTGTGCCTTGGCCTATTTCATGACCATTAACGATGACAGTGATTTTATTGCCATTTTTTAGAAGTGAAATTCCTGGTCCTGGCTGAAAGTGCTGGTAGGGAAAACCATCTTCGGTCAGCCCATGTGGAGTAGTTGAAATGCCAATATCGAATCGGTTGAGTCCGGAGCTAGGACTTGGGACAAAATGGACCAAGGTCGGTGTCCCGCCAATTCTCAGGGGAATGAACTCCCGCCATAAAATATTGTCAGGATGAAGAAGTATGGCTTCAGTAATATCTTGTTCTGGATTGTTAGCAGCAGGATTTGTTTTAAATCCATCTGCATTTAAGGAATCATACATTGATTGTGATTACCTTTCCTTTGGGAACTGGTGATTTAATATCACCAATTCTAATTATGTAATTGACTTGAATGAATGAAATATCTCCTATGGATATTTTTGCTCCAGAATCAATTCTTGCTTGAATTTCTCGCATAGAATTAATCTGTACAATTGTTGAGAAGAGTCTATGCTGTTGAGTCAGCGAGGTTCCTTTTAGGCCCCAAAATTTGCTATGTAAAAATTGAGTTTTAATCGGGAGAACTAAGAGTAAATTATATTCCGAGTTTCGCGAAAAGGTTACAGGAAGGTGGTTGTACCAGGTGCCACCGTTACCAATCAACAGGCCAGCGTTGAGGCCCGAGAGAATTTCTCGGGCCTCTTGCTGAACTTGGCTCCATCTAAGTGAGTCCTTGGTTGACTCACCTAGAATATAGACGCTAGGCTTTTGCCTGGAGCTTAGCCATTGCATTTTTAATACCTGCTTCTGTCTCTCTCGTCGCGGATGTTTCCTTAGGAGTGTTCTCTTGGAACTCTCCAGTAATAGGATCCATCCACAAAGTCCTTTTTGAATTGGTTGCCTTTTGCTTTGGCTTGGTCTCAAGGTGTGATGGCGAAACTGCTGCAATGATACCTTCTCGCGCATATGAAGAAACCTTGCCATCTGATCGTGATGTCTGATGGAATACATCATAGTATCCCCAGGTCATAGCCACAACTGCTGTTGCTACTGCGCGAAGAGTGTTGGCTTGTGCCCCGCGGAAGCCGGCACGGGTTACTGCGAAACTTGGATTTCCTTGGAAATCCTTGTCTTCTCTGGCGCCGACAATTCCATATAGTGTCTCGCGTTCTGAGATGGGTCCAGCTGACAAGTTTGCTGTCAAGATGAATCCTCCGATTTTCCATGATTGGTCGAGTTCACTTCCGTCAAGGCAAATCCATTCTTGCTGTTTGCTTCCCTTCGGTGTGTTGTATTCATATCCGGGGACTAGCTCCATTACCAGGTCGGGAGATCCTGTCGTGGGTACGAGGTCCTTTCCCTCCCAGGAGAGATTTACATGAGCATACTTGAGAATGATATGTCCAGATTCATTGTGTCGTTCTGAGTGGGTTGGGTCGGTTGTCCGAGATG
>DUCW01000169.1:2397-2661 GCA_012959595.1 Gemmatimonadota bacterium | reverse complement strand
AGAAACCTCTTTCGCCTGACTTTCTAGTTGAGTCTTTTCTTTAGGTTGAGGGCGCTCATCGGTATGGAGCATATCATCCTCGACCGCAATCACTGACCCATTGGGTATCGCGTTGATTGCAATCACGCCATTTCGGGGGTCAAACTCAATAGCAGCTTCCGTGGTAAGCACATGGCGGCGCACCCGCCCGCTTTGTGGAGCTTGCCAAGCTAACAATCCAAAACCCAAAACTACTTCGTATTGTTCCCCTAGTTTTTGTCCACG
>DUCW01000169.1:1954-2275 GCA_012959595.1 Gemmatimonadota bacterium | reverse complement strand
GAAATTTAGTATCAATTTCGACCGATATTTCTTCCCTTAACACAGGCTCATTTAAGGCGTGGTTCGCCAGTTGCTCCTCATCCAGCCAAGGCTTCAGTAATTCAGGCGGTTCAGGACATGGCTGGTCTGTTTCATTTGACCTTTTCTGTCCTGCCCAGGGTGCCCATTCACTATCAACATACTCGACGTACGCCGTGAACACATCTTCGTGATCATTTATAGAGTGGTTTTCAAATTCAAGTGCAATATCTTCATCAGGAAGGAAATGACGAATGAGTTGCTCACGCGACACTTCGATCAAAGAGGGTTCATCGATGGTTG
>DUCW01000169.1:0-1923 GCA_012959595.1 Gemmatimonadota bacterium | reverse complement strand
CAGCTCTAAACTATCGGGGAGTTCGGGGGGTGCGGTTAAAGAAGGCTTAGCGATTTCTACCCAATTATCAGCAGGAGTATCTGCCGGTTGTCCTATCAGGTCCCAAGCTTTGCAGTAGCAGCCTTTTTCGCGGGGGATATCGCTGAGCCAAATAGTCTGGTCATAAGCTTCGTAATCACGGACAGTAGGTGACGAGAGTTTTTTAACCTCCGCAAGAAAACGGAACAAGTTCTTGGCTCTTGGAGTTTCTAATTCTATTCTCTCTTCTTCTTTCATGTATCACTCCTCTGCTCCGTTGATTGATGCAGCCCAATATAGTCATAATTCCCGTACACCCTAGTCATCCCGCGCCAAAAGCTAGTCATTAAAAAACCCCGCCGAAACGAGGTTTAGTGGCCGAAAGGTTTGCGATGCCATGGTGCTGAGCTACTAGCCTACAGACACCGAGGTTAACGCCTATTAGGTGGGCTACTTCGATGTCAAAATCGTAAACTGTCGAACGGGCCATTTTGTATCCAGCGTCGCCAATCTCGTTCCAGGGCTCTGACGCCGCCCTGATAGTTGGAGTTAATGAAATTCAAGGTGTCTAGTGCATTGCAACGCTCTTGAGTAAGCGCAGCCTGTAAAAGGCCCATGAAGGCAGTGTTTTTTGGCTGCATCAGATAGAACGCCAGGGACCAAGCATTTGCATAATAGGTGTTTCTGCCTGGGCCGTTCCAGTCTTTGGGTGTGGATTCCAAAAGCTTGGAAAGCTCCATAATGGGCTGCGTGTGTCCCAGGCTTGATGCCCAGGAAGTATTCGGTGGGATAGATATTAGTGAGCCGGCTGTTTGAATGTTTTCGAATACTTCCGCCATTCCCTCGTTGTACCATTTGGGCGTCCTGCCAAAATTTCCAGAGTGAATCGCGTGCGAGATTTCATGTAAAGAAATGGCCAGTGTCCGCGCTGGTGATTTGTGGCTCGACACCGTTGCGAGGTTGTTCGACGATGAATAGAAACCGTCTACGGTGCTCGCGACAGATGGCGCGTATTTTAGTTTGAAGCGATCATAAGACCGTTTGTCCGAGAAGATTTGTACGTCAATTGTTGATTTAGTCATGAGGTCGAAAGGCAGATAGCGAGCATAAACCATGTAGATTGCCCGACCGCCAACCCCTATTTTGTCTCGTAAATTTTCACCATTTAGTCCAGCGGGATAGGAAATTTTGAGGTTAAAGAAGTCGTGCTTTTTTGTGCTACTAACTACCTGGTTAGCGTAATCGGAAGGCGGGGTATCACTAAAGTGTGTCTTGCCCTCATCATCAGTCCAGCGATAGATGGCGTCATTGTTTACTTCTTGAATACCAGTAGGTGAGCTGTCGTCTTTGCATTGATATTCTGCGCCATGGTTGTCGCTACCTGCGGAGCGGGCTGTTTTGGGTCTGGCGGAAATTCTCTTCTCGGTTTCTGGGAACGTATTTTCTGTCGGTGGGACTGGTTCCTCATTAAAGATCGTAGGATTTTGCTCTAGCGCATCAAAGTGCTTGAGAGGCGTTTGAAAAAATCCCACTATAGCTGCTAGCGGAGCGGGCATATCTAGCTTGTTGCCACTGATATAGAGCGCTAGCAAGCTGCTAAGGGTAAAAGCAGCCGCAATGATTGCAGTGCGAGAGAAATTTCTTGCTAGGCCAGGTTTCATGTCGAAGAAAATCGCTGGGTGAGGTGCATGCTGATCCTTTGACCGGACTAAATCGAGAAGAATGTGGCGAAGAGGAGTGGTTCGGTAATCAATCTTCACGCTCGAATTGATAGGGTTGAATCGCTGTAGCGCTCATTCTCAGAATACTGGTAACAACCTCCGTTGGAGTATCTTCTTTGGGCTGCTCTGCCTCTTTCTTGGCGCGAATTCGGGGCGGCGCGGGAACCCCTTTCTTTAGGCCTTG
>DUCW01000168.1 GCA_012959595.1 Gemmatimonadota bacterium | reverse complement strand
CATTTCTGTCACATTTTGAATTTGATCGACGGAGCCTGTTATTGTAGATCCAAGTGTGCAAACCACACAAAATATTTCATATTCTGAATGGTTTTTATTCAAAGCATCCTTAAACTCTGTGAGATCCATTCTCTGATCAGTCGTCAATCCCACTTTCAGCAACGATTCTTCTCCCAATCCGAGGAAGTGTGCCGCATGCGTTACCGAAAAATGAGTATTCTCAGCGGCCAATATTTTGAGTTTTTTTGGATTTGCAAAACCCGCCATTCCCTCAACGGAATAGTCAAAACCTTTACTTTCAGCGAATTGATGCAAGGCCAGATAGATCGCTTGCTGATTACCATAAGTTCCCGAGTACATAAATGTAGCGTCTGATTTATCAGCCAAACCGAAAAGTTCACACAATTTTCTGCAACAGAGTTCCTCCAAAACTGCTCCACCAGGAGAAACCTGCCAGTTGGTGACACCCTGATTAAATCGCAGAGCGAGTTCTGCTCCCAAGAATGCTCCCTCTTCGGGAAACGTATTGAACATAGACTGAAATTCTGGCCTACTGTAGTTAAGTAGATGAGGGATCAATTTTTCTTCTAATTCTCGAGTTAATTCAACAACTTCCATACCTTTATCCTGGAAATTGACCAAATTTCGAAGGTCTGACATGACTTCAGACAGATTTGCTCCTGAATAGATGCCCTCAGGCATGGCTACGATACCTTCTAATCTTACTGATTGACAATCCTTGATCTAGGAGTCCTAGCAAGATACTCAACGCTGAAGCAATGCCGTCCACAACTGGAATTCCGAGCCTATCCTGAAGTTCAAAACTCATACCAACCAGATTCGCACAACCTAAAACAATGACTTCAGCTAAATCTTGTTCGATAGCGTCTCTGGACACTTTCTCACACAAATCTAACTGCGTTTGCTTTGCACATAGAGTCCCTAACGCTCGGACAGAAGAAAGTTGATCTAGAAGATTGTATTTACTCACCAAAGTTTTTTTGTTTGGAATTGATCCTAGAGTAGCGGACAACACCGTGAATCTATCACCGATAAGACACGCTGAACGCATGGATGCTTCTCCAATGCCCACGACAGGTTTCAGACTCAGTTCTTTCATAAGATCAAGATTGGGATCCGAATGGCAAGCTATCACAAATCCATCATAGTCTTCCTGATTATCCTTGATCAATCGCACCATTCCAGCCATGGCTTGTGACTCATCTGCGGACGTTTCTATAAACTCAGGAGCTCCGTCAGTGAGGGCTGTCACGACTTCTGCCCTATTGCCAACAAACACTTTAGCAAAATCCTGTATCGCTCGAGTCATCCCTGCGGAACTGTTAGGGTTTATAATCAAAATTCTCTTCATAGATGAATCTTAATATTGAAGGTGATCTGGTAGTTTACGATGTAGATATTGCCCTCGACCAGGGTCGCCCACACAATTGTCGCCATCAATTATGAGCTCGCCTCTAGAGTAAACCTTCTTTATTTTTCCCGTAGTTTTTTGATTATCGAAGACTGACCAGTCAGTAGACATGTGCAGAGTGTCCCTATTCATTTCCCAAGATTCAGTAGGATCTAACAACACAATATCCGCATCAGCTCCAGGCAACAGATTTCCCTTCTTAGGCCAAAGGCCAAAGATTTTTGCGGGAGTACAAGACACTGCTTTCACAAAGGCTTCCAGGGTGATCTTTCCAGCCACTACTCCTTCTGAATAAAGACTTGTGAACCTTGATTCAACCCCTGGGATTCCGTTGGGACATCTGTCAAATCGATCCTTACCATATTGCTTAGCCTCCCAGGAATATGCCGCATCATCAGAAGTGACCATCGGGATCCTGCCATCCGACACGGCGGACCAGAGTAACTTTTGATTTGCAGCATCTCTCAGTGGAGGAGAACATATCCATTTTACCCCATCTTCTCTTTTGAGTTCTTCATCAGTAAAAAGAAGATAATGAGTGCAAGTTTCAGTGTGTATGTCTATCCCTTGATCCTTGGCCTCGGTGATCATCTCTAGTCCGTTTGAAGACGTCAGATGCACAATAAAAGTCCTTCCTTTTGTCCGCCTTGTTATATCGATCGCAGTTCGGATAGCTGCATCTTCCACTTCGGTCGGCTTACTCAGAGCGTGATGAGGAGGAGAAAATCCTCCTCGATCCAATTCTCTCTTTATTCCAATTTCAGCCATTTCGTTGTCTTCCTGATGCAGCAACAGCATTCCACCAGCTGAGCACAATGCTTCGGAAATCGATTGAAGATCTTCGTCGCCGATCAGTAGTCCTTCTTCCCGATAGGTCATATAGCATTTTATAGTCGGTGACCCCATCTGTACCACATCTCGAATTTCTTTCAAAGTGGTTTGATTGGGATCGGTTATCACGGGGTGAACTCCCCAATCAATCAAAGCTTTCCCGGCAGCTTCAGATTCTTTGTCCCTAATGGTGGCCACCAAAGAATCCCCGTGCCTCTGGTTAGAAAAATCAATGACGCTGGTGACTCCACCGAACGCAGCCGCCAAGGTGCCTGTAAAATAATCATGGACACTCACAGTATTCATGAATACATCATTTAGATGAATATGAGTATCTATTGCCCCAGGAAACACCAACAAGCCAGTGGCATCTACAGTTGTATCAATCTCATATTCAGCCGA
>DUCW01000167.1:3029-15923 GCA_012959595.1 Gemmatimonadota bacterium | reverse complement strand
GGATTGTAAGGTGTATGAGAATGTGGCTCAGTGTATGGGAGGTTCTGCTAGTACGACTGGTTTTGATGATGGCGTCCCCACGGTCACAGGAGCTCAGATAGGAGATTCGGGCACAGGTTTGCATCTAGTTGCTGGAATACTTGCAGCTTTAATTCAACGTTCTCATTCGGGAGAAGGGCAAAGGGTTGAGTGTGCGATGCAGGATGCAGTGTTGAACCTTTGTCGAATAAAGCTTAGGGATCAGCAGAGATTGACAAGGGGTCCACTGGAGGAGTATCCGCAGTATCCTTCTGGTGAATTTGGTGACTTTGTTCCTCGCAGTGGTAACGCATCTGGTGGTGGGCAGCCCGGGTGGGTTTTAAAGTGTGCACCAGGAGGTCAGAATGATTTTATTTACGTCATTATTCAACCTCCTGGCTGGGCATCCCTGATGGAACTGATCGGAAGGCAGGATTTGATCGCCGATCCGGACTGGGCAACACCAGAGGTCCGTCTTCCTAAGTTGGACCAGTGCTTTGCCTTGATAGAGGAATGGACTCAAACCAAGTCAAAGTTTGAGGTCATGGGCTTGCTGAGTGAATTGGGGATTCCCTGTGGCCCCATCATGAGTATGCAGGAGCTTGGAGAAGATAAAGCCCTAAGAGAAACAAAAACCGTGGTGGAGGTGGAGCACCCCGAGAGAGGAAAATATCTTACAGTTGGCAATCCGATTAAGTTGTCTAAATCTCCGAGTGATGTGGGTCGAGCACCATTGTTAGGTGAACATACTGAGAAAGTTCTTGCAGAGATTGGATTAACGGAGGATGACATAGAGGATGCCCGGTCGGATGGAGCGATTTAGGGAATTTTAAAGGAGCTAGAATATGCGGATTGTGGTCCATGGCCAACAAGCTTTTGGAAAGAGCGTCCTGGAAGCCCTTTTGCAGAGAGGGGAAGATGTCGTGGCAGTGTACTGTGCACCTGATAAAGAAGGTCGCCCTATTGATCCCATCAAAGAGCTAGCCCTAGAAAGAAACCTGACTGTTTTCCAGCCTTCTTCGTATTCAGATGACTCGGTTTGTGATGAACTGCGCACCCTATCCCCCGATCTTGTAGTGATGGCTTACGTTACTTTGTTTGTCCAGGAGGAGTTTTTGAACCTTCCGACTCATGGGACTATCCAGTACCATCCTTCTTTGCTTCCGTTACACAGGGGGCCTAGTTCTATCAATTGGCCGATCATTCAGGGTGCTAAGCGAACAGGTCTGAGTATTTTTTGGCCGGACAATGGTTTGGATACGGGCCCAATACTGTTACAGAAAGAGGTTGATATTAAAGAAGGTGATACACTTGGAAGCTTGTATTTTAATGAGCTATTTCCATTGGGGGTCGAAGCTATATTGGAGAGTGTGGATCTAGTGCGTGATGGGAGTGCCCCTAAAATTGTGCAAGACGAGACTCAGGCTACTTATGAGAGTTGGTGCAAAACAAAGGATGTAGAAATCGATTGGTCTGCTGCAACCGAAGAGGCTTATAACCTTATACGAGGAGCCAACCCACAGCCTGGTGCTTGGACTGTCCACGAAGGCCAGGCCCTCAAGATTTTTGATTGTGTAAAAATCCCAGAGGTGACAGGGAGCCCAGGAGAGATATTGTCGATTGATGACGAAGGTCTAATTGTTGCTACTGGGGATGGTGGAATATGTATTAGAAGGGTTCGTCCAGAAGGATCTGGTAAGATGTCTGTCCAAGAATATACGTCGACTCACCAATTGGAAATTGGTGCTCTTTTAGGTTAACTGGTAAAGTTCGCTTTTGGCTGGCTCTTGTGCCTCCACTATGGAAGAAAGTAGTGAATCCGCGAGTGCCCAATCGAATTATGTTCTGATGAAACTGTACATCAGTCGAATCAACCGATAAGCCTGATCCATATCTTCCGCCAGATATCTGATAGTGAATCCATCTATTTTTGAAACACCAGGAATCGACAGAAGGATGTCAACATGAGTCGTTGAGCCGAATCTCATTTTAATTTCTATGGACTTGCCTAGATCTAGGGGTTCAAATTCATCATTCTCCATTCGGTCTAGAGCTGTGATTGTGGCATCCATCAGCATACCCCTGACCACTTGTGGGTGTAGGAGTCGGGCAGAGGAAGGGGTTTCTGCAGTCTTTGTTGTTACTGTTTCCGAGCCAAGGAGTTGACCCAATTCTGCTGTAGCAGCCGAATCTCCAGCGGCTAGAATCACGGGAACTCCTAAACTACCAGCTAATGCAGCATTCATCCCACCTTCTCCTACCTCAACGTCATTTAGCCACAGGCCCTTAACGGCACCGGATCCTGTGTGTGCCAAGAAACCGTCTGGGTCACCTGCTTTGGCATGATAACCAATGAAAATGACTCCGTCGAAGGAAGAGTCGAGGCCTTGCACCATTCCGAGAGGCTTAATACGCCCTTGGATATAATTGACCTTAGGATGTAGCTGTCCATGTAAGACATTCTGATGGTCTCCATGGGAATCATTTACTAGGATCTTGGCATTCGGTATGCGTTCAAATATTGTCGAAACTACGGTGTTAATTTCTTGTGTCATGTACTCCCTAGCCGTTCCATAATCTTTCCCTCCACTGCTGGCCATCAAGGGGGATCCAACGCCTCCAATACCTTCCATGTCTACTGAAATAAAAATCTTGGTTGGCATCTGTCCATCAGCTGGGTTTGGATACCAGGAGAAGCTAGAAAGCATGAGAAGGGTAGCACCCAGGAAGATCGCACTTCTATTCATATTGAGCCTCTCCTTCAGAGTGACAAGTGGATGCAAGAGAATAGACATCATGTTGATATTCTCAGACTCCAAAGAGTGGAATATTCAAGACTCTAGCAAAAAAGAGTATGACGATCATTCCGCTGAAGACGGCCAGGCTGAACCAGGCGAAGTACCTTTCAAAAGGTCTGGGGTAAAAGATCTTGTCGGTTTTTGGTATGACCGTCAGACAGTAATACAGGTTTAAGTAAAAAATGATCGGTGCTACAAAGAAAGCTAAAGCAGAGGCGATAAGGACCATGTAGACAGGGCGGGGGATCAGTGCGATGAAGATCACGGCCGCTATCAATGAGTATATCATGGTTATTCGATAAATATTGTATTCGGAATACCACTTCTTTGAGCAGTCTTCACTTGTGTGATGGTGTTTCTCTATCCCTTTCAAATTGGCAGTAGCTGGAAATAGATTTCGGCAACAAGCTGCAACAAGTCGAGGCCACCCATCGAAATAATTGAACGAAGTGGAGAAAGTTGCTGCGAAAGCTCCAATCATAAATACGATCATCATCCAAGGCCCAACACTTCGAGTGAAGATGCCAGCTATTTCACCCATTACAGCCCGGCCCTCCACGGGGTTTGGATAGATCCAAACTGCTGCTAAAAGAAGAAAGATGGTAGCTACTATGAATGAAGCTACGTGACCGAATCGAAAATCCCACAGGCTGATACGAAACCATCGGCGGCAATACTCTTGCATGTGACTAGGTATTCTAGAGGCGTCTACGCTCAGGTCTTCTTTGGGTGATCCAAAGGGGTCAAAGGTTGGAGCCAGACCGGTCCTTTCTAATTCTGGTCGGATTCTTGCCATCCCAAGTCTTCTAGCACTACCCCATTCTGATGCCTGAAGAGAAACATCCATTCCTGTGGGTAGCAAGCCCAAAAATCCAGCAATGATCAACCAAGACCCCGACGGGGTTTCCACGAGAAAGAAATGTCCCATTTCTGAGAGTGGAGCAGGAGCTTTGAAGTAGACTGTCAGTGTCGAAAGCAGTAGCAGACCAGCCAGTACTTTCGCAAATTTTTCAACTATTGAGTAGTTACCCCTCAATAGAATCGCTACAGAGATTACTCCAAGGATGAGTCCGTATGTTGCCAAATCAGGGTTAATGGGCAGTGCCATAGATTCAGTAAAAAGATAGTACATCACAGCAGCAGCAGCGACCAGTCTTCCTGCTTGGCCGAGAGCACATTCAATAATTGTTACAATCAGCATGTACCAAACTGGCCACTTGAATTTGGCTGTTCCGTAGGCATCTAGAAGACTCTTTCCAGTAGCATTGGTAAAACGAAAAGCCATTTCAAAACCATAGTATTTAAAGATATACGAGGCGGGTATACACCAGAGCAAGGCATATTCAAATCGACCACCAGCTGTTGGGGCGGTGATGAGATGACTGGTCCCTATCCCTGTCATCATAAGTACGATTCCAGGACCAAAGTGAGACAGAAGGCTCCTGGGACTCATGGAAGGGAGTGTGAGTCCCGTTGATTCGTCTAGACTGTTGCTGCTGGACAATCCTTCATCTGACATGCTGGCTCCCATTCAATAATGATGGGAGCCATTCTAATCAATCGTAGGGAATCACTGCAAGGATAGCGGTTATTCTCCGCTGAAAACCTGGTCGTTGATCCTGAGTAAATGTGCTTTAAAGATCATTATCGATCCTGGTGGAATTATAGCGCCCACCCAATTGTTTCCGTAGGCCAGATCTGGTGGCACTATGAGTTGCCTTACACCTCCTAGCTTCATGCCGTCAATTCCCTGGTCAAATCCCGGGATCACACCACCTCCATTTGGGAGCGTTTTAGCGGGGGCTCCAACGGCACTTCGAATGAAGATGATTTCTCCTGGATCCAAAGGCGTTCCGTTAGATAGCCAAGCTCCGTAGTAGACGGTGACAGTATCTCCCGCTCCTACGGAGAGATTACCGGCTCCATCTGTTATGCTTTTGTGATAAATACCTGTATCTGTCTTAGTAAATTCGGAAAGATTGATTTCCAGAGAGCCATGGAAGTCCGTAGTCTCTATGACTTCTGGTTCCGTGTGACTTCCCGGCCCCATGGGCAGGCCGCTATCACAAGCGGCCAAAGCAGCTAAAAGAACGATGAGAACTGAAGCCTTCTTCGGTAAATCAAACCTTTCCATCTAAAGCCTCCTGACTTTTAGTAACAGTAGCAGAGTATAAACCTAACCCAGCAACCTCAAGAAAATAAGACTCAATGTTCTGTGGTGCTTCAGCTTCGTCGGTACGGTTAATACACCGAACCGGCTACACTATAAGTTTTGCGAATTTCTAAATTATGCGGTCCTCTATAGCTCAGTTGCATCACTGGAATAAGAGATGCAAGTTTCAGGCCAGAGGCCCGTCGATAGTTGGTACTATTTTTAACCAAGGGATACATGAGCAGAAAAGAAACAATCTGGGAAATTTTTCAAGGCTTCTTTCTTCGGTTGTTCCTCTTATATTTTGTACATCGTCCACTTATTGCGATCAGCAACAATCGTGAATTCCGAGAGTAAATAAGCATGTTCAAAACAGGTTACATCATCAATCCCAGGCTGGATATGGTCTGGTTTTTGGGGCTGCCGTTTGTTGCTGTGTTGGCCGCCTTGGGTGCTCAAGCGTGGCTTCCTTTTGTAGCGGTAGCATCGATAAACCTCTGGATTACTATTCCACACCACTACGCTACATGGGTTCGAACCTATGGCATGCCTGAAGATTGGAGCCGGTTTAAAGAGCAGTTAGTCTTAGGGCCGATTATTATTGTGGCGGCGGCGGCGGCGGGAATGGTATGGGCCCCGATCACTCTACTGATCATTGTGATGGCCTGGGATCATCAACACAGCATCATGCAACAGCATGGGTTTAGCAGGATCTATGACTTCAAGGCTGGGACGGGCATGTCAAATACTGGGAGGTTTGACCTGACCCTACACTGGATTCTGTACTCTTTTATGTTCCTTAATGCTCCGATGTTTCGGAATTTATGGATCCGGGAACTATATAAATTAGAAATTCCGTTATCAGTTCAGTTTGTGGATATTTTGTTATTGGCCAGCAGGGCTGTACTCGCCGTGTTTATACCGATCTATATCTGGCATTTGTGGAAAACTTTGCGAAATGGGGAATCGCTTAATCCGATCAAGTATGCTTTCATAGGTGCCAGCTATTTTTTGTGGTATTTCGCTGCGTGGCATACCAATTCCATTTTGTTGTTTGCTATCGCACACAGACTTATGCATGGACTACAGTATATCGTTATGGTTTATTTTTTCCTTCAGAGAAAGTCTGATCTGGGTACTTTTCAACCTGGCTTTTGGAGTAAAGTGTCTGGTCAGGGACGGTTGAAGTGGTTTCTGATCGGAGGCGGAGCCTATGCTTTAGTAGTTCAGCTACTTATCAACCGTCCATTGGACGAATTCGGTTTCGGAGTAGTGAATTTTATTTCTTACCAGGCCGTCCCCGAGTTTGGCTTGGTGGGCATGGATTATATCAGTGGTTATGAGCTTTTTGCTCAGACTATGATTTCAGCCTATGCTTTGGTGCATTACTATGTGGATTCATTTATTTGGAAGGTTAGAGATGCAAAGGTCCAGGTCGGTCTGTAGGTGACCTGGTTTCGCCGTTATCGTATTTTGGTAGTTGTTTATTCTATTGGGATTTTTGTGGGGTTGCGAGAATATTCGATTTCCCAGACAAGAGAGCGGCCGGTGGATTTCCTCACAGGGGAAGGGAGTGTATTCACCGATGTGATGATGGGGGTAAATCCTGAAGATCCTGATACTGATTTCCTTAGGGCAATGCGAGCGTTGTCACTGGCTGACGAAGAAGGGTTTTCCGAGTTACTTGAGAAAGCTCTTTCGGCGGAAATCAAGCACAACGAGTTATTGCTGCAGTTTCATTCACAGCATCTGTTGAATCAGGGTGCAGAAACCGAAAAAATCAACAAAGCTCTGAATCGATGGCATCAAAATTTTCCATTCTCGGAAAGAGTAATCACAGTGCCATTTCTCACTGGTCCGACTACTCCATATCAGGCTGTGTTACTGGAGGATGCGTTAAGCAAGATACCCTGGATCGCTGATTCGGAATTTGAACCGTACATTCCGGACAGTTCTGATGGATGGCGCTTGAGGTTGATGTTTCGTAGAGGTGAGGCAATAGATATTGGTCTATTAACCGATGTGCCTTCGTGGGAATCATTGATTCCCCGCGATTAAATCAATGAGGGGATAAGCAATGACAGGTAGATTGATACTAACCTACGTTTTTATGTTACTGGGATTGTTAGTCGGACATTACGGTGCTGACGCTCAGTCTCCGCAGGCGGTAGCCCGTATTTTCCGAGAGAACAATGAAGTTGCAATACTGGCTGATTTCAAGGAGTTTCTTTCATACCCTAATCGTGCGAGAAATCTAGACGATATCGAGGCAGTAGCCTCGTATATACGAGGTGAATTAATTCAGGTCGGCGTTAATGCTGAACTTCTTAAGATTGACGGAGCCCCTCCCATAGTTTATGGCGAAGTTATAGTTCCTGGTGCGACTAGAACTTTAGGTATCTACGTGCATTATGATGGGCAAGCGGTTGATCCTAACAATTGGACCCACCCACCCTTTGAACCCACACTTTATACTGCTTCTATGGATGCTGGTGGAGAACCTCGTCCATTCCCATCGGAGGGTGATCCAGTCGATCCGGAATGGCGGATTTACGCACGTTCGGCGGGAGATGACAAGGCACCTATTGCAGCCCTGATTCCTGTTTTAGAATCATTTCGAGACTCGGGCATACTGCCTACTTCAAATCTAGTATTTTTCTTTGACGGAGAAGAAGAGGCTGGTTCAAGGCATCTCGGCGAATATATGGAACGCTGGAACGATCGAGTCAAAGACGTTGATATTTGGCTGTTTTTTGATGGTCCGGCACATGCCAGCGGACGTCCCCAGGTGACCTTCGGTGTTAGGGGATCAATGGGGTTGGAGGTAACAGTTTACGGGGCTACTAGAAACCTCCATTCTGGACACTACGGTAATTGGGCACCTGATACAGGAAATATTCTAGCGAGACTCCTAGCATCTATGAAGGATGACGACGGTCAGGTAGTCATCGATGGCTGGTATGACACTGTTGAACCAATCGGAGAAGAAGAGCTCTCTGCACTGCGAGGTATGCCAGACTGGGACGGACAACTCAGGGAGGAACTAGGCTTAGTTTGGACCGAAGGACAGCCGGAAAAACTTCCAGAGCGCTTGATGGTTCCAGCATTGAATGTGAGAGGAATAACTAGTGGTAATACTGGTGCATTAGCTCGCAACGTGATTCCTAACACCGCCGTTGCATCGCTAGGCATACGGTTGGTAAAGGGCAATGAGCCTGGACATATGAAAAACCTAGTGGTGTCTCACATTGAGAAAATGGGTTTTCATGTGGTTACAGAAGATCCGGACATGTCCTTGAGATTAAAATACCCAAGGATCGCAAAGGTCACTGGTGGTGGTGGATCGACTGCTTCTCGGACATCCATGACAAACCCATTTGGGCAAAGCGTAGTTGCAGCAGCAAGAATAGCAGCAGAGCAGGCCTTCGGGGAGGATGCACTGGTCGTAGCCCCCGGTATGGGTGGAACCTTGCCATTGCGAGTGTTCACAGAGGTTGCAGGAAAACCAGCGATAATAGTTCCTGTGGCCAATCACGATAACAATCAGCATGCTCCTGATGAGAATTTAAGAATCGCTAATCTTTGGTACGCGATCGATCTGTATGCCAGTCTTTTAGCGATGCCATCTACCCTTTTCTGAGGGATTGTTGGGGGTTGCTTTATCTGGCTAGGATGGCTGGAGTATGCTAGCTTTCCTAGTGGAATAATTTCTATTTGGGCTTAAACTTGGTTGAAGAAGCGGGAATTACAGGTAAATTTCGATATCCTGTGCACAATCCGTTGACACACAGGTCAATATAGGGGTTCTAGATGAAAAGATCCGTTACCGCTGTTCTGGCTGTAGCACTGGGGTTAACCCTAGTGCTGGTTGGACAGGTTGCTGATGCTCGTTCGGTGGACGCTGGGGGAGTGATTGTAGTGGAGTCTACATTCGAATTTCCCAGTAAACAGGCGACGGAATTAAGCGTTTCTTCAGAACTCAGTGAAATCCATTCTCCTAAAAGTCTTGAAATCGAGGCTGCCACATTAACCGAAGTTGTCCAGACGTACTGCCAGGCATGTCATAACGATGTAATGATGACTGGGAATCTTTCTTTGGCTGGGTTCGAGGTAGAAAATGCTCCGAACAGGCCTGAGACAGCGGAGAAGATGATCCGAAAATTACGAGCTGGCATGATGCCTCCACCGGGTATGCCGAGGCCGAGTCCCGACACACTGTTGGCTCTGGTAGAAGAGTTGGAAACTAGGATGGACCAGAACGCCGTCATGAATCCAAATCCGGGGGGTCGAACTTTCCAACGCTTGAATCGGGCAGAATACGGTGAATCTATCATGGATTTACTGGGCCTTAAAATCGATGTTGGAGAATATCTCCCTTTGGATACCAAAAGTGCTAATTTTGACAACATCGCAGATGTCCAAATGCTTTCACCTACCCTTTTAGAAGCCTACCTCACAGCAGCCAGTGAGATTAGTCGATTGGCGATAGGTGATCGGGAAGTCTCTCCAACAGAAACGCTGTATGCTGCCGAAAAACGTGCTTCTCAAATGTTCCACGTAGAGAGAACGCCTTTTGGAAGTAGAGGTGGCATGGTTGCTGACCACATTTTCCCAGCTGATGGTGAATATGCGTTTTGGTTCCAATTCTACGCCGTAGGGGGAGAAGCACTGGGAGAACAACTGGAGTTATCCTTTGACGGTGAACGAGTGGCACTTCTAGATATCGATCTTTCAGAAGCGGAGTATGCCGATCCTATCAGTACCAGAATGGAGACAGAACCCATTTTCGTCAGGGCGGGTCCAAAGAGAATAGCAGTGGCTTTCGTACCAACATTTGAGGGCCCTGTAGAAGAAGTGAGGGCTCCCCTTGGTAGATCCGTTCAGGCAGGGTTTCCAGGATCAATGCTGACGACACTTCCACATCTTAGAGACTTTGCTGTCAGCGGTCCTTACAATGTGACCGGTGTTTCGGAAACATCTAGCAGGCAAAGCATTTTTACTTGTCGGCCGACAACCTTTGGTGAGGAAGAAGTGTGTGCCAGAGATATTGTGACTAGAATCTCCTCTGAGGCTTATAGACGTCCAGCTACCGAGGCCGAAGTGAGTGACCTGATGGGCTTCTATCAGGAAGGAGCTTCGGAAGGGGGATTTGAGAGAGGGGTCCGGCATGCTTTACAAGCCGTTCTCGCCAGTCCCTATTTTGTATTCCGATTTGAAAAAGCCCCGGAAGGAGTGAACTGGGAAGAGCCTTACAGAATTGATCAACTGGCACTGGCTTCTAGGCTTTCTTTCTTCCTTTGGGGAGCACCGCCAGATGGGCTCTTGCTCGAAGACGTTACTAGTGGAGCTCTTGCCAATCAGGAAGTACTTGAGGCACATGTGGACAGAATGTTAGCGGATCCTCGTGCCGAAGCATTGGCTACCAGATTCGCTGCACAATGGCTGCGACTCCAGGACTTAGAGAAAGTTTCTCCGAACGTTTATGACTACCCTTACTTTGACATGACACTGTCGGATGCGATGCGTCGAGAAACGGAGTTGTTCTTTTATAATCTCGTGAGAGAAGATAGAAGTATTATGGAACTACTGAGTGCCGATTACACATTTCTGAACGAGAGATTGGCTCGGCATTATGGAATTTCTGGTGTTTCGGGGAACGCTTTCCAAAAAGTAACTTATCCTGATGATACTAGACGTGGTCTGCTCGGCCAGGGAAGTGTTCTCATGATGACCTCTATGGCGAATAGAACTTCTCCTGTCTTACGTGGTAAGTGGGTGATGGAAGTTCTCCTGGATGCCCCACCCCCACCCCCACCTCCGGACGTGCCAGCCTTGGAGGCGACAGAAGGTGCTGAGGACGGAGCTTTTCTCACAACTCGACAGAGGATGGAGAAGCATAGGGATAACCCCACATGTTATGCCTGTCACCAGTTCATGGATCCGATCGGTTTGGCCCTAGATAACTTTGATGTCACGGGTAATTGGAGAATCAGAGAATTCGGCAGAGAACTAGATACCAATGGTATGCTTTATGACGGGACACCCTTGGCCAACCCCTCTGACCTACATACGGCACTATTGAATCGGTCGATTCCTTTTGTTCGGACATTTGCGAATAACCTCATGGCATATGCGACAGGACGTAGGATGGAATATTTTGACCAACCAACAATTAGAAAAATCACAAGTGAAGCTGCTGCTAACGACTATAGGATTTCTTCATTCATTCTAGGTGTGGTTAACAGCGATCCATTTCAAATGAAATCCTCCACAGAAATCGCTGTGGAGGAACTAGAGAACAGTAGGAGATAATTACGTTAGAAGGAGTAAGACATTATGGAGTTCATAACTCAAAAATGTATGCCTCGCCGGACCTTCCTGCGCGGAGCAGGGGCCAGTGTTGCCTTACCATTACTCGATGCTATGGTTCCGGCCGGACGCCATTGGACAAAAACTTCCGCTGAGATTGACAAGACTAGACTAATAGCCATTGAGATTGTTCATGGTTCGGCTGGTTGTACCGAATGGGGAGCTACCCAGAATCTGTGGTCACCAGCAGAAGAGGGTCGGGATTTTGATCTGAGCCCTAGTGTGTTGAAGCCATTAGAACCTTTCCAAGATTATCTGACCATTGTGAGTAATACTGATATGAGGAATGCTGACGCCTTTGCTGCTCCTGAAATCGGTGGTGACCACTTCCGATCAAGTGCTGTTTTCTTGACTCAGACGCATCCAAAACAGACAGAGGGATCTGATGTGTTAGTGGGCATGTCTCTTGATCAAATGTTTGCTAATAGGTTCGGTCAGGATACTCCGATTCCTTCGATGCAGTTCTGCATTGAGAATGTAGACCAAGCGGGGGGCTGTTCTTACGGATATGCTTGTGTCTATACGGATACGATCAGTTGGGCTTCTCCCACAGAACCTCTTCCCATGATTAGGGACCCTAGGGTGGCTTTCGATATGCTTTTCGGAGCAGGTGGAACTCCTAAGGCACGAGCAGAAAGGAGACGAGCTAATAGTAGTATTCTGGACTGGGTAGCTGGTGAAGTAGGAGAGATCACCAGATCTTTAGGGCCAGAAGATAGAGTCAGGCTTGAAAGTTACTTGGAGAACGTTAGAGAGCTTGAGAGACGGATCCAGAAGATAGAGTCACAAAACGCCAGCGGTGAAATAAGGGAACTACCAGAAGCTCCAGCTGGTGTGCCCGATTCTTTTTCAGAGCATGTTAAACTCATGTTTGACCTGCAAGTATTAGCTTTCCAGAACGATATGACGAGGGTTTTTTCGTTAAAACTTTCTAGGGACGCATTGAACAGGGTCTACCCAGAGAGTGGAATCGATCTACCGTTCCACCCAACTTCTCATCACGGAAACAAAGAGGAAGTCATTCTGGAATTTGCAGGGTTGAACGAATTCCATGTAGGACTTCTACCTTATCTTCTAGAAAAATTAAAAGGTACTCAGGAAGGAGACTACAATCTGTTGGATAAATCTGCGGTGATATTTGGATCTCCAATGGGCGACCCTAACGTGCATAACCATAGGCGAATCCCTCTGTTGTTTGCTGGGCATGCTAACGGAAAGCTTGAAGGAAATCTTCATTTGAAAGCTCCTGATGAAACACCCACCGCAAATGTGATGCTTAGTCTGTTGCATGCGTTGGGTCACGAGGACATGGAGAGCTTCGGTGATAGCACTGGTGCATTTCCATTGACGATGGCTTCCACAACAACTGAAATGAATAATCCAGAAACTCGCGGTTAATCAATGAGGGAGATACAATGAGAAACAGGAGTTGTTCGAGTATACTAGGCGTCTTTTTCCTGACCATCGCAGTGTCAGCTGCGACGGTTCCTGAGTCACCTGTAGCCGATGCAGCTATGCGCAGTGACATTGAGACTATGCGGAACTTGCTCTATCAGG
>DUCW01000167.1:1135-3019 GCA_012959595.1 Gemmatimonadota bacterium | reverse complement strand
TGTTGATTGAAGGCGCGGATGTGAATGCCGCTCAATGTGACGGAATGACGGCTCTGCATTGGGCCGCTGTTAATGGACAACCAGAGATGAGTGAAATGTTGCTTTATGCGGGTGCTAGTACGAAAGCAACTACTCGGATGGGCGCATATACTCCGTTGCACCTGGCTAGTAGGGAAGGCCACGCTGGTGTAGTCCAGAGCTTGTTAGCAGCAGGTAGCGATCCCAATCAGAAAACTTCGACTGGCGGAGTTACCTCGCTTCATTTTGCTGCTGCTTCAGGTGATGTGAATACAATCGAAGCACTTCTGGAGCATGGAGCTGTCATAGATGAAAAAGAAACTAAATCAGGACAGACCCCTCTAATTTTCGCCGCATCATTGGACAGAGTAGGGGCCATCAAAATCTTGGCCTCAAGAGGAGCTGATCTCTCTGTTCAGACTGTGATAGTAGATCTGGTTGCTCTAGAAAAATCACAGAAGAAGCAGGAGATGCCAGGTACACCTTCAGCTCCAGTACAAGAAGAGGAAGAGGACTGCTCGGATGGCCAGAGAGGTAAACTATTGACGATAGAGCAAGGTGGTCCGACTACCTATGCGTGCGATAATTTCGAATCTGATGGATCGGGTACGGAGGAAGATTCTACTGAAGAAAAAGAAGATCCTCGTCCTCTAACCAGCGCAGAACAAGTGGGGAAAGTTGGAGGTATGACAGCACTTCTGCATGCAGCCAGGCAAGGTCATCAACCAGCTGTTAGAGCATTATTGGAGCTAGGTGCAGACGTGAATCAGGTAAATGCTGAAGGAACTAGCCCTTTGCTGATTGCGGTGATAAATGGACATTTCGATTTAGCGGTTGAATTACTAAATAGTGGAGCGGACGTTAATTTAGCTAATGAAGCTGGCGGAGCTCCACTTTATGCAGTGATTAATCAGCAGTGGATCCCTAAGACTGGGTATCAACAACCAAACGCTCATCTTCAGCAAGAGATAGGGTATTTGGACCTCATGAAAATGTTCCTGGACAACGGAGCTGATCCAAACGTGAGATTAGTAAAACGACTCTGGTACACGGCTTATGGAAGAGGCCTTTTAGGAGTCGATATGACGGGAGCCAATCCTTTCTGGCGTGCTGCTTACGCTGTCGACTTGGAAGCTATGAAAATGCTGATGTCTTATGGATCAGACCCGAAAGTGGCAACTAAGAGGATGGCAGATCGCAGACGTCCAGCATGGGATGGAGATGCCAAAGCGGACCAGTCTGGATTGGTAGTCGTTCCCATTGGAGGCCCAGGGGTATATCCGATTCATGCTGCTTCTGGGGTGGGCTATGGACAAGGATTTGCGGCGAATTCACACCGGCATGTTCCGGGCGGCTGGCTGGATGCTATGAGGTATCTTGTTGACGAACTCGGGGTGGATGTGGATGCTAGAGATTATGAGGGTTATACTGCTCTGCACCATGCGGCTTCAAGAGGGGACACTGAAATGATCCGCTATTTAGTCGAAAAAGGAGCGGACGTGACGGTCGTAAGCCGAGAAGGACAGACCACGGCTGATATGGCCAATGGTCCTTATCAGCGCACTCAACCTTATCCCGAAGCCATCGCTTTACTTGAGAGTCTGGGCTCAGTCAACAATCACAACTGTCAGTCCTGTTAAGAAAATCGTGGTCTCTCCAAAATTGGCTGTTATAGAAATTTTAGGGGATATTCTGAGTTCTATATTGGATTTCCTGAAGGGTTTCGGGAAGTTCGTGTTTAATCAAGGAGAAACAAATAAGATGATTCGCGATACTATTCTTATAGGATCAGTGGTTTTAATACCCATGACAGCATGTCAGGCTCAGGACCACTCCGTCATTGCTCTTAGCCATACAGATCATACT
>DUCW01000167.1:0-1098 GCA_012959595.1 Gemmatimonadota bacterium | reverse complement strand
ATCATTAACCAGTTCACTGCAGAAAATCAGCCTCACGAAGGTATTGCGACACCGAATGGTGACTTGCTGTTCATAGCCATACCTAACGGTCCTCACGTTGTAATTTTGGATACAGAGACTTTCACCGAGATAGGAAAGATCGAAAGCGACTATTTCTATGGACCTTCAGAGTCGTCTGCTTCACCCCATGGAGTAGCTGTGAATAGCACAGCAAGTAAACTTTATATAGGGGTTGAAAATGCGGCTATCCCAGGCGTTGTGGTCTACGATATCGAAGAACAAAAGGTGTCCAAAAAGATTGATCTCCTACTTGAAGGAGGGCACTTCCTAGCAATAGATCATCAAACCGACAAGCTGTACTATCCTATGCGAACGGATAATCGAGTGGTCGTCCTAGATACTGAAACAGATGAGGTTACTAAAATTATTTCTGTTGAAGGGGGTCCAGTTGGAGTGGCATTTTCACCAGAAGGTGAAGCTTGGGTGCACTCTGACTACGATGGATCGGTGACAGTCATAGATATGGAGACTGACGAAGTTGTTGAGGTTATACAAACTTCAGGAGAAGGAGCCGGACGTATCGATGTGTCTTCCGACGGACGTTTTGCGGCTTCCACTCGTGGGGGTACTGAAGATGTATATGTCATTGATACACATGCGAGAGAAGTGGTAGCTGCGATACCTCTAGGTACTCCAGGGTCGGCCTTTCCACTCTTTTCTCCAGACAGCGAAAAACTATATGTACAGATTTCATATAGAGGTACATCGAGAGGTGGAGAAGTCGTCATCATAGATTTGGATAGTATGGAAATCGAGAATAGATATGATGTAGGTTCCGATCCATTTGGGGGAACAATACTCAATAGGTAGTGCATCACCGGTTCATCTCATAAGACACAGGGAGAAACTTTTTATGTGGACAAAGCAGTGTCGATCATTTGGTGAAAATGTAAGAACTGGGTTGCGTTTTACAATTTTTGTAGGACTACTTTGTCAAGGAACAACAGGGTACGCGTTAACTCAAGATGTACAGTCAAGTTTTAATAACGTGTCCAGAAGGATCGACTCTTTTTCTCCGGGGACAGGACGGGCTGGAAC
>DUCW01000166.1 GCA_012959595.1 Gemmatimonadota bacterium | reverse complement strand
CCGGCTGTCTGCCGTCCTGCTGCCGACGCTCTCTCATTTCTGGAGCTGGCCATGCGGTTGGGATGCTGGGATCAGCACCATAGCTCGATAGCATCTTCATGGCCTGGACATCCTGAGCATAAGCCGCACGCCAGAAAGGAGTAGCACCCCTCAGGTCGGTTCCAATCTTGGTCAGTCCATATTCCCAATACCAAAGATGGGTCTTGAGGCTCACATTAGGATCTGCCCCTGCATCTAATAAAGAACTCAACACTTCGAGATATTCTGTTTGCTGTCGATCCTGTGCTCTGGGTTGAGGATAGTTGGATTTAGGTGCCCATTGTGTTTGAAGAACTGCAAATAGCGGTCCAGATCCATCCGTATTTGCTACCAGATTAGGATCCGCACCCTGTTCAATAAGAAGCATCGCTACGTCAAATTGTCCATTGAGAGTAGCAATGAGTAACGGACTTGTGTCATCTCCGTCACTGACCTGATTAACATCCGCACCGCCCTTCAGCAGGGCCATTACTGCTTCCGAATTTCCTTCCCTAGCAGCATGCAGTAGTGCAGTCATTCCGCCTGTAGTTCCCACTAGTGTTTCACGGTAAGGGGGCCTTGGAAGCTCTGGTCCTCCAGGATAATCTGGACGATAGCTGACTAAATCTTCAGGAACATATTCCCTATAAACTTCCCCTGATTGCAAGAATTCTCTCTGTGCCCTAATAGCCGCCTGAACCTCATCTACACCGGGTTCATTGTCTTTGGTCGCCGTATCCTTACTGACATAGTCACCGCTTGCATCCATAACTCTGTCATTACTGAGATATTCAGAGAGTTCTTGTCTTAGAAAACGACTTGCCTGCTGATCAGCTAAGACATGCTGTAGTACATCCACTACCGCTGTCGAAATAGACGGGTCTGCACCAGCGTCTAGAAGTAATTTTACAGATTCAGCTCTGTTCTTGGCCGCAGCGAACACCAGGGGGGTCTGTCCAGCCGACCCTTCTTTGGCGTTTGGATCAGCACCATAAGCAAGCAAAACCTTCACCGATTCAGCACCACCTACCACTTGGGCCGCGAGATGCAACGCTGTAGCAACACTATTGGTAGTCGTTGCACTTACGTCTGCTCCTGCTTCTAAAAGCTTCTTAAGGATGGTGCTATTCGCTTGGCTACTGGCCAAATGAAGAGGTGTATAGCTACCAATTCTTGTCGTCGGGTTTACCTCGGCACCGGCGTCTAAAAGTAATTCTAGGATAGGAACATGTCCTAATTGAGCAGCCCAATGCACCGCTGTCATTCCATCCCCTGTCACCTCATTCAAGTCAGACCCATCAGTGATCAATCTCGCAACAGCTTCAACATCAGCTGAGCGAATTGCCTCTATCAGTTTAGAATCAAAACTGGTTGTCGAACCTAACAATAAGGCCGATAGTCCAAACAATCCTACAAACCGGATCCGGGCAAAAATGTCCATCACTTCCCCCCTCCCGTTGACGTCACTCCCCTTGGCACCGTCAAATCTAGACTTCCGGTACTATCGCCGAAGCCTTCCATCTCATGACCAATACCCTGCATTAGCGTAACAAACGCATTAGCCATTGGTGTGCCCTCTGTAGCACCGATATGCAGTCCACCTTCCAGAGCTCCGTTCGCATGTCCCATCAGAAGCAATGGACATCTGCGATGGTTGTGTAAGTTGGGGTCTCCCATAGGGGATCCCCAAACTATCGCTGTTTTGTCTAACAAAGACCCGTCTCCATCAACCGTATTCTTCATCTTTTCTAGGAAATATGCGACTGTGCCCAAGCGATAGGTATTGATCTTATGGAAGTCCATAATATCGTCAGCAACGTTCCCGTGATGAGAAGCTCCATGAATAGACTTAGTGGTTCCACTTTTTGGGAAAGTCCTGTTGGACTGATCAAAGCCAGTCTTAAAAGTTATTACCCGTGTCATATCCGTCTGTAAAGCCAGAACTTGCAGGTCAAACATGAGCTTCATGTGTTCTTCCCATGAATCAGGAATGCCTGACGGAGCCTCCGGCATTTCTCTTTCCTCTCCACTTAGATTTCGAGCTTCCATCAGTTGAATCCTACGTTCAATCTCTCGTACATGCTGCAGGTACTCGTCCATAGCGAGTCGATCTACGGCTCCCAGTGACGTTCTCAATCTCGCCACTTCTGTAACGATCCAGTCTAGCATACTTCTATCAGTCCTTCTCCTATCACTTCTATCTTTCTCCGTATCGCCGGCACCAAAAAGTTGCTCAAAAACGGCTCGAGGCTCTCGAATGGCTGGGAACGGTTGGCTAGGTGATTCCCAAGCCAGAGAAGTAGTGTATGCACAATGGTAGTTATAAGCACATCCACCACCACGATCTATTTCCTCAACACAGAGTTCGAGAGATGGAAGTACTGTATCTTGGCCAAAACGCTTTGCATGAAGTTGGTCAAGAGAAGTTCCCAAATGAATGTCAGAGCCTTGAGTCTGCTTCGGATGTGCTTGTGTCAAAAAAACCGCCGTCGAACGATCATGATCGCCCCCTATCTCCTCAACACGATAAGCTTCAGCCATCCTGCAATCAGTAGAGCTTACAATGGTAAGATAGTCCCTATAGGCCTCTAGCGGTCTCAGTTGGCTATCCGTTCCCAAAGTGAAATCTCTACCTGTTTCCTCTGGAGCAAAAAGATTTCTGGCGTCTCCCCAATCACTT
>DUCW01000165.1:15892-16245 GCA_012959595.1 Gemmatimonadota bacterium | reverse complement strand
AAAGATAATACTCACCGATTCTTTCGCCCAAACAAGAAGGGTCTTTTCTAATTGGTGCAACCCATCTATTAGAGAATCGATTTGTTCCATGCCCCAAAGGCGAAAATCTGTTGCTACTTGGTCGTTGCGAGATCTCCCTGTGTGTAATTTTCCAGCCACTTCACCTACTTCAGCGTACAGCAGGCGTTCTATCAAAGAATGAATATCCTCATCTTTTTCTTTTGAATAATCATATGTTGAAAAATTTTCCGATACCCGAGCTAGTCCCTCTAGAAGTTCAGTCCGCTCACTTTCTTCTAAAACCCCTGCGACGGCTAAAGCGTTTACCCAGGCACAGCTACCTCTGATGTCCT
>DUCW01000165.1:7178-15872 GCA_012959595.1 Gemmatimonadota bacterium | reverse complement strand
ACATACGAAAATCCACAGATAGACTATTATTAAGGGGTTTCATCCTACAGTCCATACCTTCTTCGATGCGACCTTTCCATAAAAGTTGCGGTAAACCTTTAGATGATCGAGACACTTCAAATCTCTCCATCAGAATTTCTTTGGGCCCTGATTCGTGCCGGAAGACCAAACAATTTGATAAATCCTTCTGCATCGGAATGGTCATACCTCTCATCTTCTCCAAATGAGGCAAATCCAGCGTCATACAATGACAATGGACTGAAGCGACTCACAACGGTTACCAGTCCTTTATAAAGCTTCAGGCGTATTTTCCCAGTGACATCTTCCATCAAGCTATTAACCGCTGCATCAATAGCCTCCCTTTCAGGGCTCCACCACCAGCCTTCATACACTAAATCTGCATAATTTGTAGACAATTTGTCTTTCAATGACAACGACCGCCTATCTAGCGTTAGCTGTTCGAGTTCTCTCAGTGCAACGTGCAGAAGGGTTCCTCCAGGAGTCTCATATAAACCACGTGATTTCATTCCTACCAGCCGATCTTCGACCAGATCTATTCTACCAATACCGTGTTTAGAGCCCTTTTGGTTCAGATATTCCAATAATTTTACCGGTTGATAATTGCTTCCATCTATAGCCACTGGATAACCTCTATGGAATTCAATCTCCAAAAATTCCGGAGAGTCAGGTGCCATTTCAGCTGAGACTGTCCACTGAAAAATTGACTCTTCTGGTTCGTAGCTGGGATCCTCGAGAGGCCCACCTTCATGAGAGATGTGCCACAGATTCTCATCCCTAGAAAAGAGTTTACTCTGATCCACACCTTCCAAATCAATATCACGCTCCCGAGCATATCTCAGAGCGTCTCCTCTGGACTCGATCTCCCATTCTCTCCAAGGAGCGATTACTCTCAATTCGGGTGCCAAACTTGCAAAAGTGAGCTCAAATCTAACTTGGTCGTTCCCTTTTCCAGTGCATCCATGAGATAAAGCGTCTGCCCCTACTTCGTGTGCAATTTCAACCATGCGGCGAGCAATAATCGGACGGGCCATCGAAGTCCCTAATAAATATTTACGCCCATATACAGCTCCTGATCTCAATGTCGGCCATACAAAATGTTCTACAAAAGCATCTTTTAGATCTTCTCCATAGAACTCTGTAGCACCAGTAGCGAAAGCTCTTTCCCTTAGGCCGTCAAGTCCCCCAGGTTGTCCAACATCCGCGGCCACGCAAACTACCTCTGCTTCGCAGTTCTCTATAAGCCAGGGGACGATAACCGAAGTATCCAATCCACCCGAATAGGCCAGTACAACCTTTGTTGCCACATCTCCTCCGTATTCTGGAAATCCACAGATAGAACAATTATACATAATATAGGTATAATTATACATTTTAGTAGGGGGACTTGCACTGATAGTAGCCTAGAGCCTTATACATCACACTCCACTTCAAAACGTTCTAGATTTTCTAGGCCCTATCGCCACTCACTATATCAAGCAATCTGTCGCGCACGGCATCTCTTTTCCCTTCATCATTCACTGCCACAAACACCGTGTCTTCTCCAGCTACCGTACCCATCACTTCAGGCCAATTTTCCCAATCGATGGCATAGGCTAGTGCTGCGGCCCCACCATTAACAGTCCTGACAACCAGAAGATTTCCTGAGCCTTCAGCAGTCACGAACAAGCTGGGTAACACGCTGGTGAGGTTCTGCTTGTTCTCCCACTCATCAGGAATCCTATACTGTCCCACACCCCGTGCTCCTTGCACCTTTACCATTCTGAGTTCTCTCATATCCCGAGACAAGGTGGTCTGCGTCACAATTATCCCCCTCTCCCTTAGCAACTGTCCAAGAGATTCATGGCTAGTGACGTTATGACTCTTAACCAATTTCAAAATAGTCTCTAAACGTTTTTTCTTATCCATGTGGGAACTCTTTCTCAATTGCACTCTCTGCCATTTCCTTGATCTTTTGTGGCTCCAAACCAACGCTCCTGGAAACCTCTATCCCATTCATAAAAAGTATCAAGGTTGGCACGCTCGTAACTTCTATTTCTAACATTAGGTCTTGGGCTCTGTCCGCATCGATCTTTCCTACGATCAGTTCGCCCTGACGAAGTCGAGCGATGTCATCGATAATCGGATTGACCATTTTGCAGGGCCCACACCAATCAGCATAAAAATCTACTAGTACAGGTAATTTAGAATCCAAGACAGTCATCTTAAAATCTTCCTGATTTATCCTGAAAGGTCTGTCCATTAGAAAAGGCTTAGAACACTTCGTACAAAGCCTTTCATCGCATCCCTCATTTAGGTTCACTGGGTTTGGTTCCAGACAAAAGATGCAGCGCAGTGTCACTGTTTTCATTGCTTGAACTCCATACTCCGTCCTTATCATTTCACTCGAAATTCAAGATCATTTAGTACTCGAAAGCACCTAAATTATATAGGGGAGATGGACCAGGTCCATCTCCCCTATATAATTATCAGAAACATCTGAGCACTCTAATCGCTCAGATTACTAACTAATAGCAGGTCTAGAAAGCATACTTGACCCTGGCCATGATAAATCTCCCCATTTCTGGAACACCGACAAAACTACGGTATTTTGTTCCCAGTAAATTAGTGGCAGTTACCTGGAAGGTCGCTGCACTATTTGGGATTTTAATGCCCCAAACTGCATCCATTAAAACATGACCCTTAACGCATTCCTCTTCTCCCAACCCACCGTTACCTCCAGTTACACATTTAGTTCCTACAAAACCCGCTGAATTGGCTGGGAAACCATCGGCCATCCTCACACGCACCTCCATATTGCGTCCAGATCGTACACCTCTGTAACCAAGTGCAAGGCTTCCTTTTGACTTCGGTGCGTTTAGATAAATCGGAGCAACAGCATTGGTCATCTCTGCGAGGGTGAAATAATCGTCACTCACAATTGATGCAGTAGACGACAAGGTCCAGTCATCATTGAGGAAAGCTTTCATCGAAAAATCGGCTCCCCACACGTTCAAATCACCGGCATTCATGTAGGTTGCCATTAATTCGGCGCCGTCTGCATTTATATCGGGGGTTGATACCACAGCTAATGGAATTTCTGCAAACCCGGGGGTTCCACCCACTCCATCACCGCCATCGGCGATTGCGGTGGCTGCTGCCAGCGCTGTAGCTCCAGCAGTAGCCGCATCCATGCCTTGAGCTTGGTAGACAGCGGACAACCTGGGCTGCAAAAATGCAACCATAGTTGCGGGGTCCAGCATAATCATTGGTGTTGTTGCCATTAATGGTGATACGAAATTTTTCCTCTGACTATACCATCCGTCTACTGCAAATAGGACCCTGTCGTCTAAAAGTCCCTGGTATCCTATTTCATAGGTTGTATTGGTACTTATCTCTAACTTGGGAGTACTTGGCACCAAACCCGCAGCTAAAGGTGATACTTTCATGTTGTTTGTATTAAGCAGGTTTATCCCGACAGCCCCTGCATCGGCAGCAAAACTATTCAAAAGCCCAGCCGTCGCAGCGTCGATCGCTCCCTGGGCTTGCATGACACCTACTCCCAGTGCCCATAGAGTCGGTTGACTTACTGGAAGCAATTGCTTCGATCCGCCGGTTGCAGCTGGATTGAAGGGCGATCTCATTCCCTTAAGTGATCCATCTGCGTTCTGGTATACATAACCATTGTTGTTGCCTTGAGCTCTTATCCTATAGCCCAGACCTCCCAACGGAGCTGGGGCAGCACCCCCAGAAATTTCCAAGAACATATTCAAACTACTCGGAGTCGAAAATGCCCTATTGTAGGTAGCCCTGAAGCTATGGTTTGGAGCAGGCTCAAAAACAAGAGCAGCTCTTGGCGAAAAAGTGTTTTCTTCGAGCCTAGAATGTGTGTCCCTACGCCCAGCAACAATAAGATCCAACCGATCGGTTAAAGCGGTCTTGGACTGCAGGTATACGCCCATCTCTTGAATATCATCATCATCTTCGAATGCACCATTCACAGTCCCTTCAGTGCGAGGATCTGTGTTCGTGTAATCCATCCCATAAGTAAAATCTTGTCTGCCCCCAAAAAGCGAAGTCGAATTCCGAAGCTGTGCTACCCAAAGTTGCGATTTATCGACAAGAGGAGTCCCATTCCTCAGAAGAAAACTGTTGGGGCCAGCATCACTTGAGTTCAGATAAACTTGTGCGAAAATTCGATTGGATTTCATTCGTGCTTGATAAAACTGATACTTCCAATCTTCTGTCTGCCCGCCACCTAAGCCGGTGAGTTCGACGCCAGATGCACTCGTTAAACCATAGTTGAACATGAGGCGAGTATTCTCCCCTACATCCCAATCCGCCCTAGCATCAACAGATTCACGATTAAAAGCTAGATTTCTGTTGCCCACGTTATTGTAGGCTGCGTTCGCGATAGAAGCACTAGCCCCCGAAGCCACTCTTTCAGCTATGAAACCTGCTTTGTTAGCCACGGCTGCGGCTCTAGCGGCAGCTTCAATCGGATCTACAAAATTCCAGTCATCCCCCTGAATCTTCTTGGCAGAAACTTTGAATCCAAAATTATCTGACAGCTTTTGAGCTGTCCGAAGACCGACCTCAAAAACGCTTTGCTGACCCCCACCAAAAGTCACTGTTGATCCCTGCGATTCAAGGGGGGATTTCGTAATCAGGTGTAACACACCGTTAGATGTGTTGGGTCCATAGAGAGCTGATCCAGGACCTAGCACTATTTCCATTCTCTCCAAATCTTCATCTTGAGAAGGAATAAAATGCATCAGATTCACACGTAAGGATGGCACTCCAGCAATTCGATCATCAACCAGAGTATGCAAAGATCCCGAGAAGACATTATTGAAGCCTCTAATCACAATGTTGGTAGACTGAACTCCCTGTTGCATGACATCTACCCCAGGGACTGCAAGGAGGTGGTCGACAGGGGTCACTGTCGGTCTGTCAGCTATATCCGTCTCCCCTATCACAATCACAGTAGCTGGGGCGGAGGCACTGGTTTCGGTAGTTCTCGAAGCAGTCACCACAAGCGGGTTCAGCTCTAGAGCCTGGGAAGTCAAATTGATTTCTAGAGACACCGAACCACCTGAACCAACACTAACTCCATCTTCACGGTAAGGGCGATAACCCAAAGCAGTTACCACTACAGAATAAGTCCCCGATGATATTGAGAATGAGAACTGACCATTGGATGACGTCAGAATGGGTCCTTCCTCACTTTCAAGAACTTCCACCTGAGCTGATGCCAAGGTCGTGCCCGTTTCCAGATCGACTACAGTTCCACTCAGAGTACCGTTTTGTGCCGACAACTGGGTGGATCCTATCAAAAAACTGATGACAAGACCAGCTGACACTACTGATTTTACTTGCATAACCAGACCTCTTGATTTTGGGTAAATAAACAAGCATAAGGAAAAAAACTAAATCTGAAACAACCATGGTCATGACAAACTGCATCGAAAAAATGAAGACCGAATTGCATAACAACAGTACATCAGTAAGAATATAGGTGCAACGCCAACACCTTTAAAACTAGTATCACAACATTATGAGTTCAAAACCTACCCTCAAAGATTTACAACTCGCACATAAGAAAATGGTGGGCAGGATACACCACACACCGCTCCTTCTTAACCAAAGCTTAAATGAAAGAAGCGAACAGTCTATTTTCTTAAAATGTGAGCATTTTCAGAAAACAGGATCCTTCAAAGTAAGAGGTGCCCTCAATGCCATCATGAATTTGGACGAAGCTAGTCGGGAAAAAGGGGTGGTGACGGTTTCGGCCGGTAATCACGCACAGGCTTTGGCCTGGGCTTCGCAACAACTGAAAATTCCTACTACGGTAGTCATGAATGCTAAAGCTTCGATGACAAAAGCAAGGGCCACTGAAAGCTATGGAGGAAAAGTAATTCTTCATGGCACTCCATCCGAAGCTTTCCAGTTAGCCATTGAAATTGCTGAAGAGAAAGGCATGACCTTTGTCCATCCTTTCGACGACACACACGTCATAGCAGGTCAAGGTACAGTGGGCCTAGCAATCTTCAACGACCTCGAGAACATAGAGAATCTGATTGTGCCCATAGGAGGAGGAGGCTTGATCTCGGGAATGGCACTGGTAAAACATTACTTGAGACCCGAAGTTAAGATTTACGGAGTAGAGCCGGAGGGTGCAGCAGCCATGCACGCCAGCTTGGCTAAAGGGTACGCCGTACAACTAGACAGCATCTCGACCATAGCTGACGGCTTAGCCGCACCTATGGCTGGAAATTTAACCTTCCAAATTACTCGAGAATATGTAGACCAAATCATCGTAGTCAGTGATAGTCAAATTACTGAAGCCATGTCCTTCCTCTTAAGCCGAACAAAATTTCTTGTTGAGCCAGCCGGATGTGCGGCCATCGCAGCCCTCTTTTCTGGAAAAATCGAGTGCACCAATGGAGGACATACAGTAGCAATCTTGAGTGGTGGGAACATTAGCCTGGAAGACCTTGCCAATTATCCATTGATTGCTTAAATAGGCCTCAATTTTCTGATACATTGAATGCCCACTAGAGGACCTAGGGACAAAAACGCAAAGGACCAACGCCAACCAACGACTTCAGTGAACACCGGAACTCCTTGAATCGTAAGCATGGTGAGTAAGAACCCGAGAGAAGTCTGAAGGGTGAGGGCGGTGCCAACGGCGTTTTGGGGTGCAACTTCAGTAACCATTGCACTAAACTGAGCCGAATCAGCGACAACAAAGAATCCCCACACCAACAGTAAAGGTATTAACAACCAAGGACTCTGCCCAAAAAAGAATCCGATCGTGACGCAACAAAGTCCGCTCATCACCATGGCTGTATTGACTAATTTTTTTCTGCCAATTCTGTCAGCCATAAGACCACCCCATATGCAACCTAACCCCCCTATCGAAATGACAGCAAAAGAAGTCAAATCAGCCCACAGTTCTATCCTTGAGGTTTCTCCTTGGTCGAACCAATTAGTGAAACTAGCAAGTATAAACACAGGTGCCCACGTCCACATCGCATAAAGTTCCCACATGTGCCCTAAATAACCATAGGTTGCTAAGCGAGTTGGGCGATGGTTTATCACGACTAATATGTGGCTCCAAGAAAAAGAAGAACGCTGAAAGCCATGTGGGCCATCTTTATAGAAAAATCCTATGAGTAAACCACTTATCAAAGCGGCCAAAGAAGTTCCCCCAATAACCACTGAAAAAGAAGAATCGCCAAGTGCCTTGAACAAGTAGGGACTCGCCTTACCAATGGTCAGAGCACCTACTACAGTTCCGATCGCCAGACCGCGAGAGATTCGAAACCAAGTAGAAATCATCTTCATTGAGGGTGGATATACACCCGCGAGACAAAAGCCTGTTAGGAATCTGAGTACCAAAGCCCATTCATAACTACTTACAATCATTAGCCCAGCATTTGCACATCCAGCCAGAACCGCCGAAAATGAAAAATAAACTCTTGCTGGAAATAAATCGGCTATATTGAACACGGCCGCACCAAAAGCACCGATTACAAATCCCAGTTGTACTGCAGTGACCAACCAACCAACCTCACTCGAGCCAAGAGACCATTCCAACTGTAGGACATTTCCTATCGCTGCAGCGGTAAACCACACGGACATTCCTAGCATTACCGCAAAAGCAACTAAGGCAAGAGTCAGCCAGCGCCTAAATCCAATCTTCACGGTTAGCTTGTTAGGACCTTGCTTAACACAAACCAAAGGTTCGCTGGTCTCTCAGCCAGACGCCGCATATACCATGGGAACCATGCCGAACCATAAGCTATTAGTACGGCCACTTTGATCCCTTTCCTGAGAAGAGATTTCTGAACATCCCTGGAAACACCGTAGAGCATGTGGAATTCCAGATCCCCGACATCCAATCCTCTATATAGCTCGACGCTTTCAATGATCGCTCCTATTATCCGATTATCATGTGTAGCGAACACAGTCCTCACTTCACCCTTGACTTGAGCTAAAAGCAATCGGTCGGCCAACCTCAGGTAGTTCTGGTCCACATCTTTTTTTTGAGGGAAAGCTATTTTTTCGGATTCAAGATAGGCTCCCTTTACCAACCTAATCGCTGAACGAAGTGACACGAGGTCATCGATATCACCTTCTGTTCGATACAGATACGCCTGAAGACAGACACCAACGTTTGGATATTTAGTAACAGCCTCTTTATATATCTCAAGAGTAATATCCGTGTAATCACTTCCTTCTATATCTATCCAAACAAATAAACCTAGGTGCCCTGCAAATTCGAGCAGGCTGTCGAGATTACTCTTGGCAACTTGCTTATCTAAATCTACTCCGAGTTGAGTCAACTTTAATGAAATCTCTGACGTTAGATTTCTACTGTCCGCTTGGGACAGTAGCGTTTTGTAGTGCTCTACCACCCCTTTCGCCTCACTTCGGTCCGCAACGTTTTCTCCAAGCAGGGTAAAAACGCTCATTGTTTTTTCTTGCTCCAAGCAAACTGCAACTTCCAAAGCATCGTCTAAAGTTTCCCCTGGCATAAACTTAGAAGATGCACGACGGACAAACGCCATCTGAGTTAACTTGTTTCTCAAGAAGTCATTCTCCGAGGCCCAAAGTAAAACTCCTCTAAGCACTTCAGTGCCCTTTCCCTGGCATTCGAATCTGTGCCATCTCAGAAAAAGGAGAGTACCC
>DUCW01000165.1:3162-7137 GCA_012959595.1 Gemmatimonadota bacterium | reverse complement strand
TGCTCACTATACTTCAAAACCCTTGAACCAAAAACCGTATTGACTCGGTCGATTATAGCTTCGACTCCATCCCTTGATTGGCTCAGCATCAGAGTTTCATTGGATGTAAGCCCACCCATGGAACTGCCCAGGGTTCTAGATAGCGTTTGTAGTACAACATTTCCAGGAACAGTCCCTGAACAACTCCCCTGGCACACCGGGCCTGTAAACAATTCTTCCAAGATATTTTTTAGGAATTCCTCTAAAGCTACCCCCGCTTCAACTAGATCTTCACCTTGCGAATCAAGGCTCAGAGTGTGCAGGACTGTCCCAATAGTTTCAATGGTGGCACTTAGTCTATTCTGGGTGGTTTCCAAAGTTGAACTCAAGGACTGCAATTCCCCTAAAGCTTCTACCTTTTCAAGTCGATCTTCTACCGAAATACTAAAACGGGGATCCTCTGCAACTTCTAGATTTCCCGCCATTTCTATAACTCCAGATCTGACCGTAACTGTGTAGTTACCAGCCAGGACTTCAACACCTCGCAAATCGACTTCTCCTTCTTCCCTAATAGTTCTTCTCAGATTCCATATTTTCCGATTCATTCCTCTTTTTGGAAAATCGACCAAAGAATGTACAAGTACATTTTGTTCATCGTGTACTTCAACGACTGTTGAGTCACCCGCTCCACCACCATACCAATAATTGAGCATGGCTCCATAAGGGCGCATTTCTCCAAACATCATAGCATGACCTACTGACCGATAACCTATAGACTCCGCTATGACATACTTTTGTGCTGGTGCCATTGGCAATACCCGCAATTCTTCATCGAGAAGAAATGGATCCTGAGCAGCTTCACGTAAAGGACGAATGTCATCTACTATGTAGATGCCTCTGCCATGCGTTCCTACCACTAAATCGTGTTCCCTAGGATGGATCCTGAGATCTCTGACGGGAGCTGCTGGCACACCGTGGTTCCATTTCATCCATGAACCTCCCCCGTCGACGCTCACTCGTACCCCAAATTCCGTACCTAGATATAATAGATTGGGCTCAATAGGATCCTCACGTATCACATGAACAAATCCATCTATCTCATTGTTTGATATACTTTTCCAAGTCTTTCCCATATCTTCTGTCTTATAAACATATGGAGTCCAGTTTCCTCTTCGATGGTCCTCTAAAACCACATAAGCCACATTTTCATTATGATATGAGGGCTCTACGTGGGACGCCCAAGTACCTGCAGGGACATCAGGAATCCCTTGCCCTACATTGCTCCATGTCACTCCGTCATCCTCTGTAACTTGAACATTCCCGTCATCTGTCGATGCCCAAATCAGACCTCGCTTCAAAGGACTCGGAGAGATGGATAGGATGGATGTATGGGCCTCAGCACCGCTGGTATCTAAAGTCAAACCTCCACTTCTGTAGTAAAGCTGCTTCTCGGGTTCGTCAGTAGTCAGGTCCGGTGAAATGATCTCCCATGTTTCTCCATGATCTCGGGTCCGATGAACAAACTGACTTCCGAGGTAAAGCACAGCAGGATCCAAGGGGTCAACATTGAGTGCGGCGTTCCAATTGAATCGCAGACCGATCTTATCAGGATGTACTGGTTGAATGGCGATCCTCTGACCAGTCACTTTATCAAATCGGACTAATCTTCCTCCCTGCATTGTTGAATAACCATAGCGATCATCTGTTTTGTCATTGAAAACCGAAAATCCGTCCCCGGGACCTACACGACGCCAGTGCAAGTTCATTATGCCCCTATCCTCCCAGACGGTGTTAGGGCCAAACCAACTGCCATTATCCTGCAACCCTCCGTAGACATTGTAAGGAGTAGCATCGTCCAGGCTGATGTGATAAAACTGAGACAGGGTTAAGTTCTCCACGAATCTCCAATGTCCTCCGCCATCACTCGTGAAAGCCATGCCTCCATCATTGCCCATAATCATATTATTTCCGCCATCAGGATTGATCCACAACTCTTGAACATCCCCATGTATCAGGTTACTAGGAACAACCGTTTGAAAACTTCGTCCTTGATCTTCACTAACTTCTATACTGCCATGAAGAGAATAGATTCTATTCTCATTTAACGGATCTATACGAATATCAGCATAATAAAATGGCCGCGGAGCTATACCAGGCTTATCACTTATAGTTGCCCAGGTATCCCCTCCATTATCGGATCTGAGTAGCTCACTTTGAGTAGCCTCAACCAAGGCATACACCACTTCTGAATTAGACGGAGATACAGCTAGTCCTATTCGCCCCAACTCACCCGAAGGGAAACCGTCTTGTTCGGTAATTTTCCGCCAAGTATCTCCGCCATCGTGTGAAATGTGTAAGCCACTTCCCTCCCCTCCCGATTCGAAATACCAGGGCCACCTTCTAAACTCCCACATCGCGGCGAAAATCTTGTCAGGGTTTTGTGGGTCGATCGCTAAATCGGCAGCACCAGTCCTCGGATTAGAATACAAAATTCTTTGCCAAGTTTCTCCTAAGTCCTCTGTCCTATAAACACCTCTCACTTCCCCGTCACTCCAGGCTGGACCCATGACAGCCGCATAAGCCACATTCGCCTCCGATGGATGTGGAATGATCTTGTCGATTCTTTCTGAACCCTCCAAGCCGACATGAACCCACGTGTCCCCCCCATCTATTGATCTAAAAATCCCATTACCTACACCAGCACTATTCCTTGGATTGCCCTCTCCTGTTCCGACCCAAACCAAGTCAGGGTTTGCCGGAGATACCGCAACTGCACCGATACCAAGATAGGTTTGCTCGTCGAAGACTGGCTTCCATTCCAGGCCCCCATCTTTTGATCTCCACACTCCTCCTGTGGCAGCACCGACAAAGATGATGTTAGGGTTCCCTGGTACAACATCGATAGAACTAACCCGACCACTCATTCCCGCTGGGCCAATCGACCGACCTCTGATTTCTGAAAAATGGTTCGAATCGTATTGCCCAACCACCTTAAAAGGAAGACAAAGAAAAAAGATCATACTCATACAGAAACCAGACCATATCCTATAATGGGCAACCATCCATAACCCCCTCATCTTTAAGATCAAAATTACCACGACTGAAGCAGTCTGCGGCCAAGAATAATTGTCACTAATCTGCAAGAACAACGATTTCTACCCTATCGGCATAAATCCAAGAAAGAACAGAGGTCCTATACCAACCGCCTTCAGTCTTTCTGTGTACGGTTCCAAGTCCGAATATCTGAAAGTCTCTAGTCTCCGGAAAAATGCCTCGGAAGCCTCTTCTATTCTTAACAAATCGAGGCGTTGCCCTTCAGTTGGAGCATCGTAGGAACTGGACATATTGCCGACTTGTTCACGATACTGATACACCTCGGAAAAGTCACTGATCTGTATCAGTTTATCTCTCACATTCAAAGCCTCTGATCTCAATATCTCCAGTTCAGCGGAAGTAGACTTTTCAGCCAGATATTCCATTACTTCGCTAATTCCTTCTCTTACTCTATCGACCCAAGTATCCATCTTTGCAATTTTTTCTTCAATCGTCAGATACCTCTTCACAGCCTGATACTTTGTGATCCGTTCAACCAATGGAAGCTCGTCTCTTGGGTCTGCTAAGATGTCCACCCTCTGCTCTACAATTTCAAGATCCTGTTTAACCCTCACTACATAACTTCCTGGGAGCACCTCTACCCCTCTGAAGTGACTCCGTCCATTTCTTTCGCTAACTCTCCTCAAGTATTCAGGGAGGTCTTCACGCAAATCCCAAACGAAGTGATTGATCCCCCTTCTGGGATAATCCAAGACTGTTCGAATAACTTTGTTCTCAAAGTCCAGCACCTCGATACTGACTGGGCTGGCCGATTCAGAGTTATTGATCCAATAGTAGAAAGAAGACCCATACGAGTTGGGTGCTCCATTATACGGTCGATCCCTCTGTGGCGACCTTCGAGAAGTTGGAGAATTGACGTGTATATACGCCGTGTCTTGTTCG
>DUCW01000165.1:0-3152 GCA_012959595.1 Gemmatimonadota bacterium | reverse complement strand
AAAATCTCAAGTCTCGAAATCTGGGGGTTATTGACCATCTCTCTCAGCGGACTCAAATCTTCCAAGACTAACACATTTCGACCATCCGTACCCAAAATCAAGTCATGCTCTCGGGGGTGTACCACTAGAGATTGTACAGGAACCGTAGGGAAACTATCTGGCCATTTGATCCAATCTTCACCTCGATTCAGTGAAACGTACAAACCATCTTCTGCACCCGCGAATAGTAGATCTTTGGCTACTACATCCTGAACGAGTGTGTTTACTGGTCCAACAATGTCTCTGTTTTCTGAGATACGATTCCATCTATTCCCATAGTCTTCGGTCGTGTAGATATAAGTGTTTTGATTATCTGAGGTTTCTAGATTTTCAAATACCACGAAGGTAGTTCCAGCAGAAACTGCAGATACATGAATATGAGAAATCCTTGAAGATCTAGGAAGTCCTCGGATCCTAGATCTCTTATTTTCCCACTGCCCACCGCCTGAACGTGTAACGTACAAATTCCCATCTTCTGTAGCTGCCCAGATCACTTCGGAGTCAAGTGGATCGACTACCAGTTTTGTGATAGCGGGACCACTTTCTTCCGGATGTGGTGATGGAAAAATATCAGTTTTTCCGTCAGACAGACTCCCATTGGTAAGATCGCCACTAATGATTTGCCAGCTGACGCCCCCATTGGTACTTTTGTGGACAAATTGGCTGCCATAGTAGACCACTGAAAAATCTTGACGGTCTACAGATACTGGAGGGTTTGCGGCATGTCTCAAAATGATCCCTTCAGGAGCCCAAGGATCGATCCTTTTTATTACTCCAGTCTCCCTGCTGGATAGACCCAAGCCGCCATTTGCATAGACCAAATAGTTGTTATCTGAATTTAACCGATCGGTTAAAATCGCCGACCCGTACCCAGCATCCAGTTTATTCCAATAGTCACTAGTGTTTCCTTTCTGTCTCCAGATATCTACTGGGCCCCTCCAAAACCCGATCTCCGCCATAGCTCCAAAAATGTTGTAAGGCAATTCCAGATCAAAATCAATTGACTCAACACTGCCATACTGGATCCTGGGGCCGACACTGCGAATTACGAATCCACTGAGATCCTTTGAGCTTAACTGAGCATTCAACTCCAATCCCAATAAGCCGTTGATACAAAGCACAAGTGTCATATTGATAATTGGGTTGCACTTTGCCCTCCTAGATTTAGGATTCTGCAAGATGTTCGTCATGAGCTTGTAGAGCCTTTTGGGGTTTACGGAACCTCCAACAATCTTTAAGAAGCATTTTAATGATGTAACATTTCATGTATTTTACTGGCTAAATCTATTTGTACTAATTAATTGTTGAGGAGAAGCCGACTACGAGGATAACCCCGTTTTCAAAAATGGTAATACTGGAACGACTGTTCGCTAAACATCTTAACTGAACCGTTACCATATCTCCTAATATCGTCTGGGCCTAGTCTGTTCAACATATCCCTGGAAGAATCTAAACTAATTTCTCAATACAGCGACTGAGATAACTTAGGAACTACTCATGAAACCTCAACGTACAGCTCTCCGAACACACTCTTTCACTGAATCAGTCATCAGAGATATGACTCGTGTGGCAAAGAAACACAATGCCATAAACCTGGCTCAAGGATTTCCTGATTTTCCCGCTCCTCAACTTTTAAAAGACGCGGCTTGTGATGCCATCAATGCCGACATAAACCAGTATGCTGTGACATGGGGAACGGCATCTATGAGAGATGCTTTGGTTGAAAAATATCACAAATGGTATGGAATGGATGTAGCGGGTGACCAGGAAATAACAGTAACTTGCGGAGGCACCGAAGGCATGGCTTCCGTCATGTTGGGGGTTATTAATCCTGGAGATGAAGTGATAATTCTCCAACCTTTTTACGAAAATTATGGACCCGATACAATTCTCTGTGAAGCCAAACCAGTCTTCCTGACTTTAGAAGGTCCAGACTTCCGTCTTGATCCAGATCATTTGGCTTCTCTGATCACCAAGAGAACTAGAGCAATTATAGTTAATACTCCTAACAATCCGACTGGAAGAGTATTAGATCAAGAGGAACTGGACGCCATTGCGAATCTGTGCATCAAGCACGACCTACTCGCTATCACAGATGAAATCTATGAGCACATATATTACGAAGGGAAACACATCCCCATGGCAACCATGGATGGAATGAAAGATCGTACCATAACATTGAGTGGTTTATCGAAGACTTTCAGTGTTACTGGTTGGAGAATTGGCACAATTATAGCACCGCCAGACCTAACCAAAGCTATCCGGAAAGTACACGATTTTCTCACGGTTGGCGCACCAGCTCCCTTACAGGAAGCTTGTGCGGTTGGACTCAACCAACTGGGTAAAGGCTATTATTCATCAATGATCAGTGATTACCGGGACCGCAGAGAAATTCTCTATGCCGCATTGAAAGATTCTGGATTTACATGCAACAAACCAGAAGGGGCTTACTATATATTGGCAGATTTCTCACAATTAAGTGATGAGCCTGATGATGTTTTTTCCAGGGTGCTCGCACGAGATGCCAAAGTGTCACCTGTTCCTGGGTCGAGCTTCCATTCTCCAGCAGAACTGGGCAAATCTCTCGTCAGATTCGCGTTTTGCAAGCGATCAGAAACTCTTTTAGAAGCCGGAGATAGATTGAGGCACTTCGCCCACAACAGAGGTTGAAAGGCCATGAGGTTGCTTCTCACTAAAATATTCGGTGTAGTTGCCGCCTTTTTGATTCTTATTTTGGCTATTGGATTCTTGCTTCCAGCAAGTTGGTCTGCCGAATTTTCGCTAGAAGTCCAGACAGATGCAGAAGCCATTTTCCCCTATTTAAATGACCTCGAGAGATGGGACGAATGGACTATCTGGAGTGATGTTGATTCAGAGGTCACAAGGCCGTCCAGCGGCGAAGGAGCAAAACGCCATTGGGATGACGAGGACTTCGGTTCGGGCCAGATACTCATCGTAGAAAGCAACCCTCCTAAGTTGCTAAGATATGTGGTTGCTTTAGATGGTGGAGCACAAGTCTCAGGAATATTCCTATTAACTGAGTTACAGGGAAGCACCCTGATTACTTGGATAGAAAAAGGAACACTGCTTCGCGTCCTCAAACAGCGCCTCTT
>DUCW01000164.1 GCA_012959595.1 Gemmatimonadota bacterium | reverse complement strand
TTTATCTTGGTCGACGAACATGCCAGGGAAACTCCTTTTGTACAAGTCAATCAGAGGGTCGTTGTCATCCACTATATAGAAAATTACTTCTCCGGTCTGAGCGTCGACTGTCGCCTTAACTGAATTACGGGCGTACCTAACACCTGTTGTACCGCCAAATTCAGTTAGATTGCTCAAGGGAAAAGAGTCGGTAATCGTAAAACCTTCAAGCACCCAGACTATTCCTGCTTCATGCACTACGGGATAAGGATCTTCGGGAAAATGTAAGAATGATCCCGCTATCGACCGAACTCTAGTCAACACATCACGTCGGAACAGAAGCTCACTTTCATGGGTCAAATCGGCAGAAAAAAGTAAATTTGTATCCTGGAAATACCACGCCGCGGCCAAGGTTCTCAGCCACGAGTCAATCGGAACACCTATCGCATCAAGTTCATCACGATTGTTCTGAATGTCGGTTGAAGAATATCTGTTCAGTATAGCGTAATCCTGAGGATTAGATCCTACGTAGACCGCTGGCTTCTCTACCAATAATGTCTCAGGGGTTTCAACACTTTCGATTACATCCGGTGGAATCCCAGAAATGAGCATAGGTGGCCTGCCTTCCGCAGTACGATCGCTAGCAAAACTTGCTACGATTCCGTTACCCTGAATGTATTCGTCCCTGATGTGTACATTCTGCCAATTCCGATCCTGAATACCACTAGGCAGTATTTCTCGCACAGAGAGGGATATAGGAACCATCCCTTTGTCCGTGCTGTACCTATCGATAGTCGCTCCAAAGAAATCGTAGTATGGGAAGCGAGCTTCCAATTGTCTGTATGTAGCCAAAAGGGCCTGTGCATTCCATACTGGAAGTCCCTTGAATTGTTGCATAGCCTCTGACCAATTCACTCCACTGTCCGGCCGTTGGTACTGAAATTCTTGGCGCTCTAGATCGACAAGGTTAAAGCCTATACGAGTGAATCGCATGTTCTCGTCAATGAAAGTCCCCTCGAGATCAAGTTCATTGGGTTCCACCCTAAACCGTTGAACAAAAGATGGGTATGCTTGACCCCCTACAAAGGTAAAAATCAAAATCACGGCGAGACTAACTGGCAAATTAGCCTTCAGTTTTTGAAAACGGAGGGAGAAAACACCTACCGCAACTACCAAGATAAGGGCCGTTAGTATCTCTAATACGGGAACCCTTGCGTGCATGTCCGTGAATCCAAAAATTCCCTGTACATCCGAACTACCGTTCGTCAACAGTCCATACCGGGATAACCAGGTTGATCCCGAGAAAAGAATACACAAAGCGAATCCCAACAAAGAAAGGTGCTTTCTCGGTAGATTTTTGGATCTACCCTTGGGTGGAGTCCTCTTTATTCTGTTAGAGATACTTATCACTCCAGACAGCACGTATGTAATCGCTACACTGACCAGTGTCAGCATAACAATCCCCATTGTCAAGCCAATCAATGTCTCCAAAAAAGGAAGACTGATAACGAAAAAGCTCAAGTCTTTTTCGAAAAAAGGATCCATGATTCCCCACTCCGTACCTGTCAAAGTAAAGAGCATTTGTATTCCCAACCTTGAGGATACAACGAGTCCGAACCAAGATCCAAAAAACAGAGAGATAATGAGCGCTATCTTATTCAAATAGTTAGCAGACAATTCTTCGGATACTACGAAGTCACCCATCTGGCGACGGATACGGAACTGACCTACAGACTTACAGGCTAGCTTAAGATTGCTATAAATAAAAACACAGGCAAATAAACCTGCAAAAACTCGCGCACCCCATTCCCATAGCAATCTCTTCCAGAAAACAAAAGAGTATCCCACACTTTCAAACCATAGCTTCTCCATAAACAACCTTGAGAGAAACTCTCCGAAGAACACAAGTAGAAAGAATAACGAGATCAACAAAATTACGCCTCGGTCGCGACTGAAATTTTTCCAGATCATTGTATTGTTACTCCCTGTTTGAGTAGCCACTCCTCTACTTCTGTCTGGATGCTCTGAAGTCGCTCTGGTTTTTCTGCTTCGAATCGTGCAACTAGAATTGGTTGGGTATTAGATGCTCTCAACAATCCCCAACCTCCATCAAAAAGAATTCTAACACCATCTACATCCAAAACCTCATACTGTGCTCTGAAGTGATCTGTAGCTGCCTCTATGATCTCTCTTTTCTTGTGTTCAGGTACTTCTATACGAATCTCGGGAGTGCTCCTATAAACCCTGAACTGATTCGCCATCTCGAAAAAACTAGCATCAGTGCGAGAAATCAGTTCAAGTAAGCGAGCCGCGCAATAGGGAGCATCGTCAAAACCTAAATAGCCATCGGCAAAGAAGATGTGACCAGAAAGTTCCCCGGCCAAATCCGCGTTTTCTTGGGTCATTTTTTTCTTGATGAGAGAGTGCCCCGTTTTCCACATGATGGCTTGGCCTCCAGCTCTGGTAAATTCTTCGGGCACTATTTGGGAACATTTTACATCAAATATCATTTTAGCTTGACCATTCTTATTTAGTATGTCCAAGCCTAATAACAGGAGTAGCAAATCGCCCCTGACTATTTGACCCTTGTCGTCAACCGCACCTATTCTATCAGCATCGCCATCGAATCCAATACCAAGGTCTGCTTTTTCTCGCTTAACAGTAGCGATAAGATCTTTTAGATTTTCATCCACAGTAGGATCAGGATGATGATTCGGAAATGTACCATCAGATTCGCAATACAA
>DUCW01000163.1 GCA_012959595.1 Gemmatimonadota bacterium | reverse complement strand
GCATTTAGGGGTCTAGATCAAAAGGCAGCGGATACTGTATATGGTAGCAAAGTGCGAATTCGAAAGATTGATCTGATGAAGACTATTTATCAGGAATCGGATTTGGGCTACACAGTTGAGTACAGCACTGCACTTACAGGTTAAAAGTGGGTTGTTTTGGGGGCTGTCTAGCCAGGATATTCTTGATAGCCTCACTTTGTGTGACGGCAGTGGTGGGATGGTTTTTCGGTCCGACACTTGCCAATGGGATCGAAGGTATCCTTTCGGATCAGAGATCAATCATCCAGGGGTCCCCAGAGATTGCTGCTGCTGCCATGGAGAGAATGGATAATTTCCAGCAGGATGTATCAGGTATGCTCCTGAGTTTCAGTGCTGAGGAAGTTGCGTCTTTAATTTTGCACTCAGGAGCCGCTCTTTTACCGGATGGAACAGTTGGTTTTCGGTTAGAGATGGCAGAAGGTGGGGCTATAGCCAGGACCCGTGTCTCCACTTCAGACTTTCCGGATTTGATGAAACCAAGAGAAATTCCTGCTTTCCTTCCGGATACTGTTTCAATTTCAATAGAAGGCTCACTAATTCCTTTAACGGAAAAAGAAATTGGCTTCGCAATTTACGGAGCTCAAATTTCATTCATTCCATTGCCATCTCAGATAATCCCTCAAGTGCTACTGTTCTTTGGAATAGAAGTGCAGGATGGGTATCCTGGCAGTGTTTTCAGGATACCTCTTCCTAATGGTATATCAGGAGCCTATATCTTACATGACAGATTGTTTCTGGTGCGCTAACTAGCACTGTATCGAGTTGGTTCGATTGTACCTCGCTGTGGGCCTAAATATTGAAGGGAAATGCCGATTTTACTGAAGTCCGGTTCTGCTGACACTGATTTCAAGCTAGGTGAGTAAAATGACATGATTGACCAATCCACAGATACACATGCAGTCCAGTTTGAGGATTCGAGATTCACTATAGTTTACCGGGAAATTTGGAGACTGGCTCGCCCTCTTTTAATCGCTCTGATTCTGTTCTTCACAGTAAGGGCTTTATTACTGGAAGCCTTTAAAATTCCCACGTCTTCGATGGAGTCGGCTTTGCTTCCAGGAGACTTTGTTTTGGTTAACAAAGCTGTGTTTGGTTCAAAAAACTCCTTGGGATTGCCGGAAATTCCTGGATGGGAGGACCCAAAAAGGAGAGATATAGTTGTATTCCAACCACCTCACGATCCTGGAAGGAATTATGTGAAGAGAGTGATTGGTCTGCCTGGGGATACGCTCGAAATGAAAGACAGGGATGTGTTCATCAACGGGATAGCTCTCTTGGAAGATTATCTAAAAGATTCTACCGAACAAAGTGTAGATGTAAGTCATTCAGACATGAATTGGCAAAAAGAACACATAGTCTATCCGGATACCACTCTACTAGATATTGGACAATTCACTTACCGTCCGTCGAGAGACAATTGGGGTCCATTGTACGTTCCAGAGAATAATTTTTTTGTTCTGGGAGATAATCGTGACGATAGCGAAGACTCCCGTTACTGGGGATTTGTTAGTAGGGATTCCGTGGAAGGGAAGGCTTGGTTGATATATTACTCCGTAGAACCAGGATATATAGATTATAGATCCTGGTTCAGGTCTATTAGATGGGAGCGTGTCGCTCGACGAATTGACTGAAAATTCAAAATCAGGGGCGACTGGATGTCTCTAGTTATCGTTTGATCGAAGTCTGATTTTTGTAGCCTGATAGAAATCCGTCTGCTTCGTTTTCACAAGTTGACACTCTTGGGGTGCTTAACTATGCTTATCAGCTTATTTTTGATCGAATTTATTGGGGTTGGCTTTGGTGAAAACTTATACACCTAAAGAACACGAAATTGACCGGCGGTGGTGGTTGCTGGACGCAGAGGGCAGAACTCTGGGTCGTATGGCTACAGAGATAGCCCGGATCTTACGCGGTAAGCATAAGCCTTCGTTCACCCCTCATCTGGATACAGGGGATTATGTGATCGTTGTAAATGCTAGCAAGGTATCTCTGACAGGTAGAAAATCAGAACAAAAGACTTACTTCACTCACTCGGGATACATGGGTGGGGAGCGGCATACACCCTTCAAAACGATGATTGAGAGACATCCCGATCGAGTCATTGATTTGGCGGTGAAAGGAATGTTACCTAAGAACACATTGGGAAGAAAGATGAGAGAAAAACTCAAGATATATGCTGGTGCTGAGCATCCTCATCAAGGGCAAGTACCACAGAGAGTGGAGTTTTAATTATGTCTCAACAAATTCTTCATGGAGTCGGAAGACGTAAAACAGCAGTAGCTCGTGTCTCCATAAAGCCTGGGAAAGGGGTTTGGTCAGTGAATGGCAAATCTTTGGAAAATTTTTTCCCTAGAGCTTGCTACCAGATGCGGATAGAACAGCCTCTCGTCGCCGTGGAGCTTTCAGGACAGTTTGATGTTACGGTCAGGGTCAATGGAGGCGGAACAACTGGACAAGCGGATGCCGTCCGTATGGGTCTTGCACGTGCTTTATTGGCTTACGATGAAGAATTACGGGGAGTCATGAGAGCAGGTGGCTTCCTTACAAGGGATTCTAGGAAAGTTGAGCGAAAAAAACCGGGAAGGCCGAAAGCCCGTAAACGCTTCCAATTTTCGAAACGCTAAAAGGACGCAAGGTCTAGATTTTGGAAAATAACACTGAGAGCCATAAAGAGTTGGAGCTACAGGATCTG